>JAQBUJ010000237.1 GCA_027623845.1 Pseudomonadota bacterium | reverse complement strand
CGGTGCGGTGGTTGCCTTTGCAAACAAGGAATGCCTGGTATCCGCCGGTGCGGTCATGCTGGAAGAGGTCGCCCGGGCCGGGGCGACGCTGCTGCCTGCCGATTCTGAGCATAATGCGATTTTTCAGGTTTTCGAGGAGCGCAACCGCCCGCAGATTGACCGCATCATTCTGACGGCGTCCGGCGGTCCGTTTCGTGAGCTCAGTTTCATGGAGATGTCGGCCAAGAAACCGGCACAAGCGCTGGCGCACCCGAATTGGGTCATGGGGCGAAAGATCTCAATCGATTCCGCGACGATGATGAACAAGGGGTTGGAGATTATCGAGGCGCATCACCTGTTCGCGATGCCTGAGGACCGGATCGACGTCTTGGTCCATCCTCAGTCGATAGTCCACAGCCTGGTGGCCTACCGTGACGGCTCGGTTCTGGCGCAGCTGGGAACGCCGGATATGGCGACGCCGATCGCGCATGTTCTGGCCTGGCCGAACCGGATGACCGTCGAGGGGCGGGCGATGAATCTTTCGGAGATCGCCAGCCTGACTTTCGAGGCGCCCGATCCACAGCGGTTTCCGGCTCTGCGATTGGCGCGTGAGGTGCTCCGCGCCGGTGGCGCCGCGGCGCTGATTATGAACGCGGCCAACGAAGTCGCGGTCGCCCGGTTCCTGGCGGGGCAAATTGGCTTCACGGATATCGTGCGGGCTGTCGAGCGGATGTTGGAATCCGCTCCCAGGCGGGCGCCGGAAACGATCGCCGAAGTGCTGGAGCTTGATGATGTGGCGCGCCGGGCGACGCAGACGATGCTGGATGAGGCGACGCCGGTTCGTGACTCCAACGGGCAGGACGCGATTGCCTTCGCGGCGGCATCCCTCTAAACAACCCGAGGGGGCGTAACAGGATCTGGCATCCATGGACCTACTGATCATTCTAAAGGACAACCTGCTGCCGTTCTTGGTCATTTTGACGGCGTTGGTGTTCGTGCATGAAATGGGACATTACTTGGTCGCGCGTCGTAACGGCGTGCGGATCGAGGTGTTCTCAATCGGCTTCGGGCCGGAATTGTTCGGCTGGAACGACCGGGCGGGCACTCGCTGGAAGCTTTCCGCGGTGCCGCTGGGCGGTTATGTCAAGATGTTCGGCGATGCTGATCCCACCAGTTCCAGGGGCATCGGTCTGGACGCGATGAACCCCGATGATCGTTCGGTCTCGTTCCATCACAAAAGTTTGGGCCAGCGCGCGGCCATCGTCGCTGCCGGACCCATCGCCAACTTTCTCTTCGCCATCGTTCTGTTGGCTGGGCTCTACAGCATTGTCGGCCAGCGTCACGCGCCGCCGGTCATCGCTGAAGTGACAGCGGCCAGCGCCGCCGAGTCGGCTGGATTGTTGCCCGACGACCGGATCGTCCAAATCGGTGAGACAGAAATCTCCGAGTTCGACCAGCTGCGTCGCATCGTGCAATCCAGCCCGGGCGTTCCGCTTGAATTCGTGGTTGAGCGTGAGCGACGGTTGATCAACGTGGTGATTACGCCGAGCGCCGCTGAAGGGACCGATGCCTTCGGCAAGGTCGCAACCTTTGGCCGTTTGGGGGTGCGTGGTCATGCCGGCGAAATGGTCAAGCACAACCCGTTCACCGCGGTTTGGCTGGCGACGGTCGAAACCTGGTCTTTGACGCGCCAGACGTTGCAGGCTGTTGGCCAGATGGTTGTCGGGGCTCGCAAGACCGATGAATTGGGGGGGCCGTTGCGTATCGCTCAGCTTTCCGGCACCGTTGCCGAGGCTGGGTTGGTCAGCACGATTTGGTTTACCGCTCTGTTGTCGATCAACCTCGGTCTGATCAACTTGTTTCCGATCCCGGTTCTGGACGGCGGCCATTTGATGTTCTATCTGGCCGAGGCCATTCGCGGGCGTCCGCTTGGTGAGCGTATCCAGGAATGGGCGTCGATGGCGGGGTTGAGCCTGGTCATTGGTTTGATGGTTTTTGTGACCTGGAACGATATCGTTCAGCTCCGGGTGGTTGAATTTTTTGGCTCCTTGTTCAGCTAGGGACGTGACGCGGGATATGGCTTTAGCGGATTTCGCGCGCGATCATCGCCGGGTGCCTGTTGGCGCGGTGCGGTTGCTCTTCATCTTTGCCCTTGTGCTGGTCGGGCTCGGCGTCGCGCCGCACGGCGCTGGATGGGGACCGAAGCCGGTATCGGCACAGACGGCTCGCATTGATGAGATCGTTATTACCGGAAGTCAGCGTATCGATCCGCAGACGGTCCAGTCGTATTTGCTGGTCGCGCCGGGCGATGAGTTCAATCCGCAGCGTCTTGACCGATCCTTGAAGACATTGTTCGCCACCGGGCTTTTCGCCGATGTGACCATGCGTCGCGAGGGCGGCACGCTGGTGGTCGCGATCGTGGAAAACCCGGTGATCAATCGGGTTGCCTTCGAAGGCAACAAGCGGATCGAGAGCACCGATCTTGAGCGTGAGATCCAATTGCGGCCGCGGCTGGTGTTCACCCGCACCAAGGTGCAGCAGGACGTGCAACGGATTTTGGACGTCTATCGCCTGAGCGGTCGTTTTGCGACCGAGGTGCAGCCGAAGGTCATTCAGCTTGAGCAAAACCGAGTCGACCTGGTTTTCGAAGTCGACGAGGGGCCGCTAAGCCGGATTCGCAGCCTGTCCTTTATCGGCAATCGCAAGTTCTCGGACTCCGATCTGAAGGATATCGTCGAGACCAAGGAATATGCGTTTTGGCGTGTGCTGACGACGACCGACACTTATGACCCCGACCGGCTCAGTTTCGACCGGGAATTGCTGCGCCGGTTCTATTTGAAAAACGGCTATGTGGATTTCAAAGTGGTGTCGGCGGTCGCTGAGCTGACACCGGACCGGGAGGATTTCGTCGTCACCTTCACGGTTGAGGAAGGCGAACGCTACAAGGTCGGCAAAACCGATCTGGATGTTAATTTCAAGCGGGTCGACAAGGAAGGGTTGCGCGCGTTGATCACCATGGTCGACGGCGCCTGGTACGACGCCAATGATGTCGATTCGACGATCGACGCACTGACCGATGAGTTGGGTACGCTCGGCTATGCGTTCGTCAATATCCGTCCAAAGGTTAACCAGCGCCGTGAAGACCGTGCCATCGATGTGACCTTTCAAGTCGCCCAAGGCGCCAGGGTGCATGTGGAGCGGATTGATATCGAAGGCAACGTGCGGACCTTGGACGAGGTTATCCGGCGGGAATTTCAACTGGTCGAGGGGGATGCCTTCAATACCTCGAAACTTCGGCGGTCGCGCCGGCGGATCCAGAATTTGGGCTTCTTCAAGACGGCCAAAGTGAAGAATATCGAAGGCAGCAGCCCGGACAAAACCGTCATCAATGTGGCCGTAGAGGAGCAATCCACCGGTCAGGTGTCTCTCGGCGTCGGCTTCTCGTCCCTGGACGGCGCCCTCGGCGATATCGGCATCAGCGAGCGCAACCTGCTTGGGCGGGGGCAGAATCTAAGTTTCCGGTTTCAGGGGTCCACCAGACGTCAGGAATTCGATATTGGCTTTACCGAGCCGTATTTTTTGAACCGGGATGTCGCGGCGGGCGTTGATCTGTTTCAGGTGACACGGGATCGACAGAGCGATAGTTCGTTCGACGAGCGCAAGGCCGGCGGCGTGCTGCGCCTTGGCTATACCTTGGCGCCGGATCTGCGCCAGAGCCTGCGCTATCAGCTGAAACAAACCGAGATCCGCAATGTGAAGTCGGAAGCGTCGCGGTTTATCCGCGAGCAGGAAGGCAAGGCCACGGTCTCGCAGATCAGCCAAACCCTAGCGTGGGACAAACGCGACAATAAGGCCAACCCGACCGAGGGTTACGTCGTCAGCTTGACCACCGACCTGGCCGGTATCGGCGGTGACACCCGGCTGCTGCGAGGGCGGGTCAAAAGCGGCTATTACCTATCGATCTTCGAGGACAAGGTTCTGGCCTTTCTTGGCGAAGCTGGCCATGTCGTCGGCCTCGGTGAGGACGTAGGGATCGCCGAGCGTTTCTTCATCGGCGGGCAGCAATTTCGCGGGTTCGCCAATGCCGGCCTGGGCCCTCGTGACATAACGACCTCGGACGCGTTGGGCGGAAATACTTATTATATTGGGACGGCGGAGTTGAGTTTCCCCATCGGCTTGCCGCAGGATCTTGGCTTTAAGGGCTCGATATTCACCGATATCGGCAGTTTGTGGAACATTGATAGCAGTGGGTCGGATATATTCGATTCGAGTTCGATACGGGTGGCCGCTGGCGCCGGCCTTGGATGGTCGACGGCGTTTGGCTTGATCCGGATTGATTTGACCACCGCTCTGCTGAAAGAGGACAGGGATGAAACCGAATTTGTGCGATTCAGTTTCGGTACGCGGTTCTAGGACCCTGACCGTCATCGAATGGGTATCGGGTTTACGTCAGAAGATAGCGGCGTTGGCTCTGGTTGGCGCGGTCATTGTCTGCGCCACCGTGCCGGCATGGGCCGAGGCGATCCCCAAGCTTGAGCCGGTCGCCGTTATCGATTTTCGCAATGTTCTATCCAAGTCCGACGCTGCTCTGAGCATCCGCAAGACAGTGGATGGCCGCCGCGAGGCGTTTCGCGAGAAATTCGCGCAAATAGAGAAGCAATTGCGTGAGGAACAGCAGACCCTGGCGCAACAACGGCCAATCATCACGGCTGATGCTTTCGAGCAGCGTGCACGGGATCTAAAAAGCCGGGCGCGCCAAGCACAGATTGAGGCGCAGGCGAGCAACCAGCAACTTAAACGGGCGTTCGACACGGCCATGGACGTGGTTCAAAAAGAGCTGTTCCGCGTGGTCGCCGAATTGGCCGAAGAGACCGGAGCCGGGATCGTCCTGTTCCGCAGTTCAATCGTGATTGCGGTAAAGAAACTGGAGATCTCTCAGGAAGCCTTGGCGCGGCTGAACAAGAAGGTTTCCAAGGTCGATGTCGTGTTCGAGCCGGCGAAGAAAAAATGACGGGGTGGCTTGATGGCTGACCGGCGTTTTTTCGACTATTCCGGACCGTTCAGCCTCGCGGATATCGCTGAGAGGACGGGGGCGCAACTCAGGAACTGCCCTGATCCAGCGCTGATGATTAACGAAATTGCGGCTCTGGATTCCGCCGTTAGCGGCGACATTAGCTTCCTTGAAAACCGACGTTACCTCGCTGCTTTGGCGAAAACCAATGCCTCCGCCTGCTTCATTTCCGAAGAACTGGCGGCGCGTGCTCCCGACAACATAGCCTTGCTGGTGACCGACCGACCGAGACGAAGTTTTGCGCGAATTTCGAGAATTTTTCATCCCGATGACGTCGGCGGACCGGAAATTCATGCCAGCGCGCTCATCGCCGCTTCAGCGCGGGTTGGCGCTGATTGTCGGATCGAGGCGGGGGCGGTGATCGGTGAAAATGCAGTGATCGGCGAGAGATGCTGGATCGGTCCCAATGTCGTCATCGGTAAGGCGGTATGCCTTGGCGCCGCGGTCCAAATTGGCGCCAACGCCTCGTTATCGCATTGTGAAATCGGCGCCCGTTGCCTGATTTATCCTGGCGCGCGTATTGGCCAACCGGGTTTTGGTTTCGAGGTGGACGCCTCCGGGCCGATTAAGATGCCCCAGCTTGGTCGGGTGATCATCGCCGAGGATGTCGAGGTCGGGGCGAACACGACGATCGATCGTGGGGCCGGACCGGATACGACGATCGGCCAGGGCACGATGATCGACAACCTGGTCCAGATCGGCCACAACGTAGAG
>JAQBUJ010000236.1 GCA_027623845.1 Pseudomonadota bacterium | reverse complement strand
CGTCGACCGCCAGATCACCGTGCACATGGCAGATCACCGAGGGACCGATCGCTAGCCGAACGGTTCCGACGCGCCACGGCGTGCGCTCGCGGAAATAGGTGCTGGTGCTGGTTCGTACCGTGGTCTCTGCGATCAGCCGGCCCATGGGCGAGACGTCCTGCCAAGGCAGCTCAACCGACAAACAACCGGCGCAGGCGTCGCGCGGCGGATACTGAACCACGCCGCACTCGGCGCAGACCTGCAGCATGAAGCGCCCTTCCGCCGCCGCCGCCGCGATGCCAAGCGCCGCCCGGCTGCGAAAATGCGATGGCCGGGTCGGCACCCGGGTGCGAACCTGCGGGTCCTTTTTCGGTGGTCGGGTAAGGGGGTCAGTCATCGCCGCTCCCGGACAGGATGATCGCGCCAGAACATAGGCCGCGATCGAAATTGATCATCCCAAAGCCAGAGGCCAGCGCATTGCGGGCGCCGGGCACTTGGGTCGGGCCGGCCTTGCCGGTGACCTGGCGGATCGCCTCGACAAGCCCGAGAAAGCCGCCGGCCGCGCCGGGCTGTCCAGCCGATAGCTGACCGCCGGAGGTGTTGTGCGGGAAATCGCCGCCGATGGTCAGATCATGGGCCCGAACGAAGGCCGGCGCCTCGCCCTTGCCGCAGAAGCCGAGATCCTCAAGCTGCATCATCACGATCACCGGATAGTCGTCATAGGTCTGCACCAGATCCATATCCGAGGGTTTGAGCCCGGCCATGGCATAGAGCTCATCGACATCCATCTCCCAGCCGCCGCGCATCTGGATCGGATCGTCGGCAAAGGCGTTGTGGCGCTCGATGGTGGAGCGGATATGGGCATAGGGCAGCCCGGTGCTCTTGGCGTCTTCCTCGCGCATCACCAGAAACGCCTCGGCGCCGGCCACCGGCATCACGCAGTCGAACAGGGCGATCGGATCGGAGATCGCCCGCGCGCCGAGGTATTGCTCCATCGTCAGGGGCGATTTCATCACCGCGTGCGGATTGCGCAGGGCGTTTTGGCGCTGGGCCACGCAGATCCTGCCGAAGTCCTCACGTGTCGCCCCGAATTGCCGCATGTAGTGATCGGTGAGCAGCGCAAAACAGGCATTTGGGCCACCGGCGCCATAGGGATAGGAGGCGTCCTGGGCAAAGCGGCTGAAGCTGGAGAGCATGCGCCGGAAACTGTCGACATGGTTGGTGTCGCCGGCGACACAGGCCACGACATTGGCGTCGCCGGACTGCACCGCCCGCGCCGCCCGCCGCAGCGCCGCCACCCCGCAGGCCCCGCCCATCGGAATATCGTCGAGCCAGCGCGGGCTGAGCCCGAGATGCTGGGTCAGCCCAACGGCGGAATCCGGAAACAGGGTGAAGCTGG
The DNA here is from genome assembly GCA_027623845.1 of Pseudomonadota bacterium. Classification (GTDB taxonomy): domain Bacteria; phylum Pseudomonadota; class Alphaproteobacteria; order Thalassobaculales; family Thalassobaculaceae; genus JADHLJ01. The sequence goes on along the minus strand of JAQBUJ010000236.1, from coordinate 4,399 downwards.
ATACCGTTAGGCCGTCGATATGCCCAGGCCTGAGCCCGGCGGCGGTGATCGACTGACGCAAAGCCCGGGCGATCCACCAATGCGCCGCCTCCTTGGAGAACCGCTGATATGGCACACTGGCCGGTGATACCGCGACGATGCCGTCATAGGCTTGGCGTTTGTGGCGGATGGTCATACCGGTATCTCTTACAGGAACAGTTGGATGTTGCCGAAAGCGGCATCGCTGTTCAGCAGGTCGACACGTTTGAGTTTGATCTTCAAGTGCCCATCCTCAAGCACCAATTCGTGCCGCGCCGTGCCGCTCCAGCGCGAAGATTTCCGCGCCGACATAGACGTCGCGATGCACTTCCGTCGACCGAACCAGCGCTTCGACAGCCCCGGGGTTACCGGCGTATCGGCTCATCTACTTGGCTTTCCCCGGTTTCACCGCTTAAGGTTTGCCAGCAAGTATGAGTGGCGGGCGCGCGCAGCGTCAACCGATCGCGCTATACAAACCGGCGCTCGCAGGAACGTCCTTGCCTTGACCCGGGCAAACGACGGAATAATGCATCAGCGTCACTTTGCAACGCGGGAGAGCAGGCGATGGCGGAGCGGTCCTTCGCGGCGGAAGTCGAGAAGCTGAAGATTGGCGACGGAGAAGTGTTCCGCGGTGAGGGCATTCTCGCCATCACCAAGGCGCTGCTGGAATGCGGCGTCGGCTATGTCGGCGGCTATCAGGGTGCGCCGATCAGTCATCTCATGGATGTTCTGTCCGACGCCCAGCCGATCCTCTCGGCGCTTGGCGTGCATTTCGAGGCCAGCGCCTCGGAAGCCACCGCGACGGCGATGCTGGCCGCCTCGGTGCATTATCCGATTCGCGGCGCCGCCACCTTCAAGTCGACGGTCGGCGTCAATGTCGCGTCCGACGCCCTGGCCAATCTGGCCTCCGGCGGGGTGACCGGCGGGGCGTTGATCATCGTTGGCGAGGATTACGGCGAGGGTTCCTCGATCATGCAGGAGCGCAGCCATGCTTTCGCGATGAAAAGCCAGGTCTGGGTGCTGGACCCGCGCCCGAACCTGCCCTCGATCGTCAAGGCGGTGCGCGACGGGTTTGAGCTTTCCGAGGCGTCGAATACCCCGGTGATGCTGCAGGTGCGGATCCGCTGCTGCCATGTGCATGGCCAGTTCATCGCCAGCGACAATCAGGCGCCGGCGATGACCGTCGCCGAGGCCTTGGAGAACCCGCGCCGCGACACCAGCCGGATCGTGCTGCCGCCGGCTTCCTATGCCCATGAGATCGAAAAGGTGAACAAGCGGATGCCGGCGGCCAAGGCTTTCGTCCGGGAACGTGGGCTGAACGAGGTTTTCGGGCCAAAGGACGGCAAAGTCGGGATTATTCTGCAGGGCGGAATGTACAACGCCGTGATCCGGGCGCTGCAACGCCTGGGGCTGGCCGATATCCATGGCGACACCGAGGTACCGCTATACGTGCTCAACGTCACCTATCCGCTGGTTGATGGCGAGGTGCTGGATTTTTGCGGCGACAAGGACGCGGTTCTGGTGGTCGAGGAGGGCCAGCCGAACTATCTCGAACAGGCGATCGGGGCGATCCTCTACAAAGCCGGCGCCCGGGTGACCTTGAAGGGCAAGGACCCGCTGCCGATGGCCGGTGAGTATACCGGTGCGGTCATGCTCGATGGCTGCCGCGCTTTTCTGGCGGAATTCGCCGGCCAGCTGTTGCCGGATCAGGGCCGGGCGCCGAACGCCGCCGTGGCGGCGCCGATCGGCTCGAAACTTGCCGAGACGGTGCCCATGCGGCCGCCCGGCTTTTGCACCGGATGCCCGGAACGGCCGATTTTCGCGGCGACGAAACTGGTCGAGCAGGAATTGGGCGCGCATCACATCGCCTCGGATATCGGCTGTCACCTGTTCTCGATCATGCCGCCGTTCGAGCTTGGGGCGACGACCATGGGATACGGTCTGGGGCCGGCATCGGCATCGGCGTTCAACGCCCCCGACGCCAAGCGCCGCTCGATCTCGTTCATCGGCGATGGCGGCTTCTGGCACAACGGGCTGACCTCGTCGATCGGCAACGCCGTCTATAACCAAAATGACGGCGTTATCGTTGTCGTCGACAATCACTATTCCGCCGCCACCGGGGGGCAGGACCTGTTGTCTTCGCGGGAGACCAACGGCACCAAATCGACCAAACACCCGATCACCGAGGCGTTGAAGGGGATCGGCGTGACCTGGATCCGGCAGATCGACCGGACCTACGACGTCACCAAGGTGGCGGCGACTTTGAAAGAGGCGCTGAGCACCGAGGCGACCGGCCCCAAGGTCATCGTTGCGTCGTCGGAATGCATGCTGAACCTCCAGCGCCGGGAGCGGCCCTTGGTTGCCGCCGCGATCAAGGACGGGGAGCGAACGGTCAAGCCGCGTTTCGGCGTCGATGAGGATGTTTGCACCGGCGACCATGCCTGCATGCGGCTCTCCGGCTGCCCGTCGCTATCGGTAAAAAAGCTGGACGACCCGCTGCGGGACGATCCGGTGGCGCATATCGATCAAAGCTGCGTCGGCTGCGGCAATTGCGGCGAGGTGGCGGTCGCCGCCAAGCTTTGCCCGTCGTTCTATCGCGCCGACGAGGTGCACAATCCCAGTGCGGCCGAGCGCTTTGTCGGGCGGCTCCGCGCCGCTGTCATTGGCTGGCTGCAGGCGCGCCGGGAAGCCCGCCGGCTGGTCTTCGGATGAGCCTTGATCGCGGGAATTCCGGCCTGCCAAGCCTGTCAGATCTGCCGGGCTTAGGCCAAGGCGACGGTGATACAACCACTGCGATCGTGAAGCTGGCGGTGCTGGCGGTTGGCGGGCAGGGCGGCGGTGTGCTGACCGATTGGATCACCGAGCTTGCCGAGCGCAACGGCTATCGCGCCCAGTCGACCTCGGTCGCCGGGGTGGCGCAACGCACCGGCGCGACGATCTATTATGTGGAGATGCTGCCGGATACCGGGCGCGATCCGGTGTTCTCGCTGAGCCCGGCGGCCGGGGACGTGGATATCGTCATCGCGGCGGAGTTGATGGAGGCCGGGCGCGCGGTTCTGCGCGGCTTTGTCACCCCCGACCGAACCGTGCTGATCGCCTCGTCACACCGGATCCTCGCGGTATCGGAGAAGATCGTTCCCGGTGACGGCAGCCGGGATGCCGCTGAGGTGCTGAACGGCGCGCGCGAGGCGGCCAAGCGCCTTGTGGCCTTCGACATGGAGCGCCCGGCTTTGGCGGCGCAAAGCATGATCTCGGCCAGCCTGTTCGGGGCGCTGTCCGGCTCCGGCGCGCTGCCGTTTACCAAGGAAAGTTTTGAAGAGGTTATTCGCTTGGGCGGTCGCGGCGTGGCGGCCAGCTTGGCGGCTTTTGACGCCTGCCACCGGCTGGCGGAGAGCGGCGATGAGATTGGCGCTGGAGCCGAACCTCTCCCCACGTCTGTCCAGCTCAAGCGGTCCAGCGTCGCCGGCCCGGCGCGCCTGATTCGCCAGTGGAACGGGTTGCTGCAACGGGTCGAGGAACTGCCGGAACCGGTGCGCGAGATGACCCTGGCCGGGCTGCGCAAGGTCGTTGATTTTCAGGATGTCGCCTATGGCCTCGAGTATCTCGATCTGGTCGACCGGGCGGCCAAGATGGATGAGGGTGAAAGCGGCTGGCGATTGAGCATCGCGGCGGCGAAACACGCGGCCAACGCGATGACCTATGACGATGTCATCCGGGTCGCCGACCTAAAGACCAGACGGGCGCGGGACCAAAGAATCCGCGATGAGCTCAACCTCGCCGAGGATGCTCTGCTGAATGTCACCGAGTTTCTGCACCCCAGAATGCGCGAGATCTGCGGAACCCTGCCCTGGCGTCTGGGGCGATGGATCGAGGCCCGGCCAGGGCTATTCAACTGGCTCGACGGCAAGCTCTCCAAGGGGCGTTTCGTGCGCTCCGATAGGCTGGCCGGTTATCTTAGTCTGTGGCTGTTGGCGGCGTTGCGTCCGTGGCGGCGGCGCTTGCTGCGCCACAAGATCGAGGCGGCGCATTGGAACGCCTGGTTTGATCATGCCTTGCTGGTCCGCGAGGAAGACTACGCCCTTGGGGTCGAGGTGCTGGAGTGCCGCCGTTTGATCAAGGGTTACTCCGACACTCATGACCGGGGCCTGTCGAAATTTGACCGGGTGCTGTCGGCGTTGGCGCTTTTGCAGGGGCGCGAGGACGCGGCGGACTGGCTGCGCCGACTGCGCGAGGCGGCGCTGCTGGACGAAAAAGGCGAGGCCTTGGAGGGAGCGCTGAAAACCATCCGCACCGAGGTGATCACCGCCGAGTAAGCGACGCTTATACCACCTTCCATTGATCAGAACCCATGTGCCCAATCCCGGGTTCCGATGGACATTAT
>JAQBUJ010000235.1 GCA_027623845.1 Pseudomonadota bacterium | reverse complement strand
AGAATCCCTCTTCAGCGAAAATACCAGCCTTTTTCGGGTCCGCGGAGAGTCGGGGTATAGCTTCGCGCAAACTATCAATTTTCCGATAAATGGCGGCACGGTCTCCGCCAAGTCCCAACGGTCTGATCAAAGGGCGAACGAAAACATTGTTATGGCGCACCAAAATCGCTATGTTCACTTGATACCGGACCAATAGGGGCCGGAATACGCGGGTTCCGACCCGTATTCTGTAAAATTACGACTTCCCAGAGAAGCAAACAGCCGATCTGTGGACACCTAAGGACGAGGTCCTGACGTGACGCGCGCATATGACAAGGCAATCGACTGGCCGAACCTCCCCGTGGATCACGGGAAAACGAGGGTCGCCGCGAACGCGTTGTCGTCTATCCCCCAATGTACGGGCCGCCAAAGTATCGGCCCCCAGCATTCGGGATGCGGACGCGACACGATTTTTCGCCGGGGTGAGTGGTTGACCACCGATGCCCGGCTCTCAACATCCAACATGACGCCCGCGGCCCAGTCCGCGCATCGGACTCAACGCGCGACCGCCTTTTGGCCTCGCGGCGCGACGATGCCTCGACCAGGCGCCGGAACGGGCGTTCCGGAGTTTACGTTAAATGACCAAGCGAATGCTTATCGACGCCACCCAGCCGGAAGAAACGCGGGTGGTCATGACAAGCGGAAACCGAGTCGAAGATTTCGACTTCGAGACCGCCAACCGCAAACAGCTCAAGGGTAATATTTACCTGGCTCGGGTTACCCGGGTCGAACCCTCGCTGCAGGCGGCTTTCGTTGAATATGGCGGCAATCGCCATGGCTTCCTTGCCTTCAACGAAATCCATCCCGACTATTACCGGATCCCGATGGAAGACCGCGAAGCCTTGATGGCCGAGCAGGAAGCCAGCGCTGCCCGGGACCTGGACGACGACCTCGACGATCCGGACGAAGACAATTCGGACGACCCGACGGGCGACTCCAATGATGATGCCGGGAATGATGACGCCGGGAATGATAACGACGACGCTGAGACTACGACCCTAGATCAAGACGAAAGCCGGGACGACAACGGCGACGATGCCCCAGATCAGGCCCCAGATCAGATCCCGGATCAGGCCGTGTCCGAAGGCGATGCAGACGAGGCATCCCAAAACAGCGACGCGCCGGACAACTCGGATGAGAGTAACGCCGATAGCCAAGACGACGGCGAGACAGAGCCCTCGGCAAAAGCCGAAGCCGGCCCGAGAAGCCGATCCCGTTCGGAACGCCCTTCACGGCGCCCCTCGCATCGTCGCTATCGGATTCAAGAAGTCGTCACCCGCCGGCAGATCATGCTGGTCCAGGTCGTCAAGGAGGAGCGCGGCAACAAGGGCGCGGCGCTGACCACCTTCCTGTCGCTGGCCGGTCGGTACTGTGTGCTGATGCCAAACACGCCGCGCGGCGGCGGTGTCAGCCGCAAGATCACCAATCTGGTCGACAGAAAGCGCCTGAAGCAGGTGGTTGAAGGCCTGGACGTACCAAAGGACATGGCCGTTATCGTGCGCACCGCCGGTAGTCAGCGCACGAAAACCGAAATCAAGCGCGATTATGAATATCTGCTGCGGCTCTGGGATCAAATTCGCGAGCTGACATTGGATTCCGCCGCGCCCTGCCTGGTGCACGAGGAAGCCAATCTGATCAAACGCTCGATTCGCGATCTTTACACCCGCGATATCGACGAAGTTCTGGTCGAAGGCGAGGAAGGCTATCGCATCGCCAAGGGCTTCATGAAGATGCTGGTGCCCAGCCATGCGCGCCGGGTGCAACCGTTCAGCAATGGCGGGGTACCATTGTTCCACCACTTTCAGGTGGAAAGCCAACTCGACGGCATCCACGCCTCGACGGTTCAGCTGCGCTCCGGCGGTTATATCGTGCTCAACCAGACTGAGGCGCTGGTCGCCGTCGACGTCAACTCGGGCCGCTCCACCCGGGAGCGTAACATCGAAGAGACGGCGCTGAAGACCAACCTGGAAGCAGCCGACGAGGTCGCCCGGCAATTGCGGCTGCGAGACTTAGCCGGCCTCATCGTCATCGATTTCATCGACATGGACGAATCGCGCAATCAAAACGCCGTCGAGCGTCGGATGAAGGACATGGTCAAGACCGACCGGGCCCGCATTCAACTCGGTCGGATCAGTCAGTTTGGCTTGATGGAACTGTCGCGTCAGCGATTGCGGCCCAGTGTCGCCGAGGCCAGCACGCAACCCTGCGCCCATTGTGAAGGCACCGGGCGGGTGCGTTCGATCGATTCCGCCGCGCTTCAGGTGTTGCGCAACATTGAAGACGAAGGCCTTAAGCAACGGGCGTCGGAAATCGTTGTGCATGTCCCGGCGGCGATTGGCTTTTACATCCTGAACAACAAGCGCGATGTCCTGGCCTCGACCGAGGAACGCTATGCCTTTCGGGTAGCGTTGCAGCCGGACGACACGCTGGTCGCTCCGGAACATCGGATCGATCGCCTGGGTGCCAAGACCGCCAGTGAACGCAGCGCGGTTCTCGACGCCATCGGCGCCCAAAAAGTCACCGTCATCGAGGATGACGACGATATCGAGGATGAGGCCGAGGTTCAGGTAGCCGATACCGACGACACACAATCCGATCGTCGACCACGGCGGCGGCGGCGGCGTTCCGAGCGGAGCCCGCGCGACGGCGAAGCCAGAACCGACAACGATGCCACTACGGCCACCACGACAGACTCCCCTGCCGATAGCGACGCTGGCGTCACGTCGGACGATGCGGTCACGGGTGACGATCGATCCGCCGAGGACGAAGACGGCGGCGAGGACGAAGACGGCGCGAAACGACGGCGGCGGCGCGGCAAACGCGGCGGAAGGCGGCGGGCGCGGCGGCCTCGGACCGAAGATGCGAACGGCAACGAGGTTGAAGGCGAGGCTGAGGACGGGACCGAAGGCGACGGCGAGGCCGGCGAAGACCGAATCGCCCAGCCCGGCGACGTGAGCCCGCCTGAAACGGAAACCGCTGAAACGGTTGCCGCTGGAACGGAATCGCAAGACAGCGCCGGCGCGGCCAACGCCCCCGGTGATACCGCTGCGGAGGAGACACCCACCGCCAAGCGCGCTCCCCGCCCCCGGCGACCCCGCCGGCGGAAGGAGGAAACCGTTGTCGAACCGGTGACCGAGGCCAATACGACAACCCAGGAAAGCGCGGTAGAGGCCCCGGCCCCGGTCGTGGAATACGAAGCGCACCCCGAGCCCGTCGCCGCTGCGCCCGAAGTGGTTGTCGAACCGACAGTCACCGAGGCCCCGGTCGCGATCGAGCCGGCCATTGAGCCAGCCATCGAACCAGAAGCCGCCACGGCGGCCGAGGGAAGCAATGGAACCAGCGATGCCGGGGTCAGCGACGAGGCCGCCCCTGAGCAGCCCTCGCGCAAGGGTTGGTGGAATCGGTTGTTGTCCTAACGCAGTTCACAGCCTCGGCTTCAGCTGGGGCAGACCGCGTCGTTCGGTTTTAAAATCAAGACGCCGATCGAGCTCAGCCGGCTTGATCGGCGTCTTGCTTTTCAGCTTGAATGATTGCGCGACGGTTAATCTCTTGGCCGGAATACTCTCGCGGCCTTGGGCAGATCCGATAGCCTGCTAAGGCTTGATCCAATCCTTCATACGCCGGCAGGCCTCGACGATATCCTCGTTCAGGCCGGCGAAAGAGAATCGAATGCTCGCATGGCCCCGGTCGGGATCAAAGTCGACCCCCGGCGTGCAAGCCACCCCGATCTCGCTCAGCATCCGGCGGCAAAAACCGACACTGTCATTGGTGATCTCGGCGACATTGGCATAGACGTAAAACGCCCCGTCCGCCGGCGCAAGATCGGACAGTCCGGCTTTCGGCAGCTCGTTCAACAGCACCTCGCGGTTGCGGGCATAGCGTTGAATATTGGCCGCCAATTCCTCATGGCAGTCGAACGCCGCAACCGCCGCGTGCTGCGACAGCGTCGGCGCGGAAATGAACAAGTTCGGCGCCAGACATTCAATGGAGCGCACCAAGTCCGGCGGCACGATCATCCAACCAAGTCGCCAACCGGTCATCGAAAAATATTTCGAAAAACTGTTGATTACCAATGTGTTCGGATCGAATTCCAACGCCGAAACCCAAGGCGTCCCAAAACCGATCCCGTGATAGATCTCATCCGAGATCAAACGGATCCCCTTGGCCTGGCAATAATCGGTGAGAGCCCGCATCTCCTCGGCGCCGACCATGGTGCCGGTCGGGTTGGAGGGACTGGCCAGGATCAAGCCGTCGACCGGTCGGTCCTAGCGCATCGAGCAGCGCCGGGGTCGGCTGAAACCGATGCTCCGGGCCTGAGAGCATGAGCACCGGTTCGATGCCCAACGCGGTCAGGATGTTGCGATAGGCCGGATAGCCGGGCGAAACCATCGCCACCCGGTCGCCAACATCGAAGGCCGCCAAAAAGCTCAACAAAAAGGCCGCCGAAGACCCTTTGGTAACAGCAATCCGCTCAATCGGCACGTCGACCCCATACCAGGCCCGATAATGTTCGGCGATACGCTCGCGAAGCTTTGGCAGACCGAACGCCAGGGTGTAGCCAAGCGTGTCCTGATCCAAGGCGCGTTTCGCAGCCTCGATCACCCCGCGCGGGGCGCTTGTCGAGGGCTGTCCGACCTCAAGATGCAGGACATCGCCGCCTTCGGCCTCTCGATCGGCGGCGGCTTGCATTACCTCCATGACGATGAACGGCGGAACCAACCCCCGGCCTGCGACCTTCAAAACCATGCCTAATCCCTCTCGAACAGCACTAAGCCGCCGCCCCGTCTATCACCAGCGAGATCGCAATTCGCCGCCTCTTTTGGCAAACCATCGACACAACGCAACAGCGCGGCGCGACCCAGCGCCGGCATTGTCTTCACGCCAAGCCCGCTCGTCGCCATGGCGGATTGCGCATCGGCGCCCCAGGCTTGCTCGGCATAGAGCGTACCGGCAGCCGGATCCGGATAGGTGCGCGGCGCCTCTACCGCCTCGGCGACCGACCGATCGCCTTCGAACTGATCGAGCACCGGTTGCAACAGCGCCGAAAGCGCGGCCTTGCCGCCGCCGGCCGTGGCGCCCAAATGAACCTGCCAGGTGTTTTTATTCCCGGCGATCACCGCCAGGGCCGAGGCCGGACCCGCGACATCGGCGGGGCGCAGCATGATGCCGGTCCCGGACGCGGTCTTGCCAAGGCCGAAGGGACGACCCATTCCAATCGCGCAGGCAACCATTTGCCCGGCCCGGTCGACGGCCATGAAGCTGGTGGCGCCGGGGACGTCCGGGCGCACCGACACACCGGGTTGACCGCCAAACTCCTGGGCCGCTTTGGCCATCAGCCCGGCCCGGCCAAGCCCGTCACTTCCACCCCAGTCGCCGTTCTTGAACAGTTTTTCCAACATTGACGAGGCTTGCTGGCCAGCCGCCGGGTCGGCGCCGACCACCGCCCAATTGTGATTGCCATGCTCGAAGCCCACGACATCGCTCCATCGCGGCAGCGCCTCGCGCAGTTTTTTGGTATCGATGGCATAGCCCGCCGCTTGGACTGCGGCGGCAAAGCTGCGTGACATCGGCCCGACATAGAGATCGCCCATGCCAGCGCTCCGCAGATGGCCCAACGCGGCGCCCAGATCGATTTGCGTCAACGTCTCACCTCGACCCAAAACCCCGCCGCCTTGACGACCGAACGCCTCGGCCAAGGTCGGGTCCTGCAACATCGCCGGATCAGCCCAGCGGAGATCGGCGGCCA
>JAQBUJ010000234.1 GCA_027623845.1 Pseudomonadota bacterium | reverse complement strand
GAGCATGCGGTCGGGGGCCCGGTCGGCGTCGGCGGAAAATCTGCTGGACCGCCTCCCAGGTTTAAGCCAAGGATCAGCGGTCCGACAACAGTTTCAAGAGTCCTCTGCGAATGGCCATTCTCAGCATCCAATCCGCTGTCGCCTATGGCTATGTCGGTAACGCCGTAGCGGTTCCGGCGCTGCAAGCGCTGGGCGAGGAGGTCTGGCGGGTCGACACGGTCGGCTTCTCCAATCATCCGGGCCATGGCCAGCTTAGCGGCGATAGCCGGCCAGCCAACGAAATTAGCGACATCCTAGGTGGTATCGAGGCGCTGGGCGTGATGCCGGACTGCGCTGCGGTGCTCTCGGGATATCTTGGCGAGGCGGCGACGGCCTCGGTGGTCGCCAAGGCGGTGGCGGCGGTCCGACGGGCCAATCCAGAGGCGCTCTATATTCTCGACCCGGTAATTGGCGATGATGGCCGGGTCTTCGTACGCGAGGGTGTCCTGGAGGCGATTCGCGACCAGCTCCTGCCGCTCAGCGATGTGGTGCTGCCGAACCTGAGCGAGCTTGGCTGGCTGGTCGGTGGCAGAATTGACGCTCTATCAGATGCATTGGCCGGCGCCCGCACCCTGCTTGAGCGCGGGTCGCGTGTGGTGGTGATAACCGGTGTCGAGGAAAAGGCTGAAATCGCCACCTATGGCGTTAGCGCCGACGGCGTCTGGCGCGCCGCCGCCCTGCGACGGGACCGACGATTCAACGGCACCGGCGACTTGTTCGCCGCCCTATTCACCGGTTGGTTCCTACGCTCAGGGGATCTGGCCTCGGCCCTGTCGGCAACGGTCGCCGGGCTCGATCTGATCACCGGCGAGACCGAGCGGCGCGGCACCAAGGAATTGGCGATTATCCCGGTGCTGCCCCGGCTGGCGACGACCGGCGATCAGCGCCCGGCGACGAAAATCAGCTGACGCCGGAGCGCGAAATCACGCCGCCTTTTTGCTCAGGTGCCGCTCGACCAAGGTCTCGGCGATCTGAACCGCGTTGAGCGCCGCGCCCTTGCGCAGATTGTCGGACACGCACCAGAACACCAAGCCGTTCTCGACCGTCGGATCGCGGCGCAGGCGGCTGATATAGACCGCGTCCTCGCCAGCGCATTCCTGCGGCGTGACATAGCCCGCGTCCTCGCGATGATCGACCACGACGACTCCGGGAAAAGCGCTTAACACATCGCGCGCGCCTTGCTCGTCAATGGGTTTCTCGGTCTCCACGAACACCGCCTCTGCATGGCCGATAAACACCGGCACCCGCACGCAATGCGCCACCAGCGAGATGTCCGGATCCAGAATTTTCCGGGTTTCGGCCGCCATCTTCCATTCTTCCCGGGTGTAACCGTCATCCATGAACACGTCGATATGCGGGATACAGTTGAAGGCGATCTGCTTGGTGAACTCGGTCTTTTCGATCGGGTCGTTCACGTAGACGGCGCGGGTTTGGTTAAACAACTCGTCCATGCCCGGTTTTCCAGCCCCCGAGACCGACTGGTAGGTTGAGACCACCGCGCGCTTGACCTTGAAAACGTCATGCAACGGCTTCAAAGCCATCACCAGCTGCGCCGTCGAGCAGTTCGGGTTAGCGATGATGTTGCGCTTGGTGTAACCCTTGATAGCGTCGGCATTGACCTCCGGCACGATCAGCGGCACGCCCGCATCCATGCGGAAATGCGAGCTATTATCGATCACCACAGCGCCCTGCTTGGCGGCTTTTGGCGCGAATTCTCCGGCCACAGACCCGCCAGCCGAAAACAGCACGATGTCGGTGCCGGTAAAGTCGAACTCGTCTAGGGCTTGGACTTTGAGTACGCGTTTGTCACCGTAGGAGACCTCGATGCCGACGGAGGCTTTTGACGCTAAAGCCACCACCTCATCCGCCGGAAAATTCCGTTCTTCCAACGTCTGCAGCATTTCCCGACCGACCGCCCCCGTGGCGCCGGCCACCGCTATTTTGTAACCCATGAAATCCATCCGCTCGCTTGCCAGCGCGATCGCGCGCCGCTCAATCTTTCCAACGACACAAACTTACCGGGAAAGAGGCGGGAGATTTACGCCTAGCACCGAGCGAAAGCAAGATTGGATCGGGTTTTCGTCCTATTTCGGGCAAAATCCCCCGGCCCCTCGTCCCCACTTTTCACGAGGACGGGCGAAGGGCAGGCCCCATTCCGCACACCTGCAGCAGAGCTACGCCGGTTTCGGTTTTTCAATACCGCCCTTTGGACCATCGCCGGCGGCTTGGATCAAACCGCCTTATCAAGCTCACCAAGGATGCTGTCCATCATGCCTTCGGTCGAAACGGCGGTCATGCCGTCCTGCATGATGTCGGCGGTGCGCTTGCCGGTGGCCAAAACCCGTTCGATTGCCGCGTCGATCATGTCGGCGTCATCGGACATATCGAATGAATAGCGGAGCGCCATGGAGAAGCTGAGCAATTCGGCGATCGGGTTGGCCAGGCTTTTGCCAGCGATATCCGGGGCCGAGCCATGCACCGGCTCGTACAGCGCGTGACGCTTACCGGTGGTCTCGTCAACCGCGCCAAGCGACGCTGACGGCAGCATGCCCAACGAACCGGTCAGCATCGCCGCGCAATCCGAGAGCATGTCGCCGAACAGATTGTCGGTGACGATGACATCGAACTGCTTGGGATTGCGCACCAGCTGCATGCCGCAATTATCGGCGTACATATGCTCGGTCTCCAGGTCTTGCGCCTCGGCGGCGAAAAGATCAGTCATCACTTCGCGCCAGAGCACTCCGGACATCATGACGTTGGATTTTTCAACCGACGTGATCTTGCCGCGCCGCTTGCGCGCCATATCGATGGCGACCCGGCCAATCCGCTCAATCTCCGGTGTGGTGTACAGATTGGTGTCGTAACCCTTTTTGGTCCCGTCCGGCAGCAACTCGATACCGCGCGGTTCGGCGAAATAGATGCCGCCGGTCAACTCACGCAGGATCAGGATGTCGAGGCCGGAAACGAACTCCTTTTTCAAGCTCGAGGAATCCGCCATCGCATCGAAGACCATTGCCGGCCGCAGATTGGCGAACAGGTCCATTTCCTTGCGCAGGCGCAGCAGCCCCCGTTCCGGTTTCAACTCGAACGGCAGGTCGTCATATTTCGGGCCACCGACCGAGCCGAACAACACCGCATCCGCATCAACCGCATCCGCCATGGTCTCGTCGGTCAAAGGCGTGCCATGCAGGTCATAGGACGCGCCGCCGGCCAAGCCTTCCTGCAACTCGAAACTGACCGAGCGTTTCTTGGCCATCCAGTCGACGACCCGCAAAACCTCGCGGACCACTTCCGGGCCGATGCCGTCGCCGGGGAGAACCAACAATTTCCTGTTCGATGCCATGACGTCTTCCGTTTTTCTGTCCTGATTTCGCGGCTCGGATTAACCAGCCCGGCCATAAGGACTTGATACTGTAGGCGTGATAAAACGAGGGCCTGTCGATCAAGCCCAAGGCTGTTCGGCGGCCCGCTTCTGCTCGAAGCTGTCGATGCTAGCGCCCTTTTGCATTGTCAGACCGATATCGTCGAGGCCGTTCACCAGACAGTGCTTGCGGAAGGAATCAATCTCGAAGGCGATCTTCTCGCCATTCGGACGACCGATCTGCTGGTTTTCCAAATCGACATCAAGGATCGAGTTGGCGCCGTTCTCGGCATCTTCCATCAACTGGTCAAGCTGCTCTTTGGTCACGACGATCGGCAGGATGCCGTTCTTGAAGCGGTTATTGAAGAAAATGTCCGCGAAGCTGGTGGAAATCACGCATTTCACACCAAAATCCATCAGCGCCCAGGGCGCATGCTCACGCGAGGAACCGCAGCCGAAATTATCGCCGGCCACCAGGATACTGGCCTTGCGATAGGCGGCCTTGTTCAGCACGAAATCCGGTTTCTCCGAGCCGTCCTCGTTGAATCGCATTTCATTGAACAAATACTTGCCGAGACCGGTGCGCTTGATGGTCTTGAGAAACTGCTTGGGGATTATCTTGTCGGTGTCGATGTTGATCATGTTGAGCGGAGCAGCAACCCCGCGATGCGTTTCAAACTTATCCATCCCGCTTCTCCTTAACTGTTCGTCAAGTCGCGCACGTCGGAAAGCCGACCGGTGATCGCGGCAGCCGCCGCCATGGCCGGACTGACCAGATGCGTGCGGCCACCGAACCCCTGGCGACTCTCGAAATTGCGGTTCGACGTTGAGGCGCAGCGCTGTCCCGGCTCAAGCCGGTCGGCGTTCATCGCCAGACACATGGAGCATCCCGGCTCCTTGCGCCAGTCAAAGCCAGCCGCCTCGAAGATCGCACCGAGGCCCTCCTCGTCGGCTTGTTCCTTCACCAACCCGGAACCGGCGACGATCATCGCGTGAACGCCAGCGGCTACCTTGCGGCCCTTGGCGACTGCGGCGACCGCCCGCAGATCCTCGATGCGGCCATTGGTGCAAGAACCGATGAACACCCTGTCGACCGGCACCTCGGCGATCAGCCCTCCGGCGGTCAGGCCCATATATTCAAGCGACCGTTCGATCTTCGCCCGGCGCAACGGATCTTCGACCGCCGCCGGGTCCGGGATCCGGCCGGTCACCGGAACCACTTCCTCAGGATTGGTGCCCCAGGTGACCTGCGGAACGATGTCCGCGGCCTTCAGCACCACTTCGGTGTCGTAGCGCGCGTCCGCATCTGACGGCAGGGTCTTCCAATAAGCGACCGCCTGCTCGAAAGCGCCGGCTTTTGGCGCCATCGGCTTGCCCATGATGTAATCAAAGGTGGTCTGGTCCGGCGCAATCATGCCGGCCCGAGCACCGGCCTCGATCGCCATGTTGCAGACCGTCATCCGGGATTCCATCGACATGCGGGCGATCGCGTCGCCAGCAAACTCGACGACATGACCGGTGCCGCCAGCGGTTCCGATCGTGCCGATGATCGTCAGGATGACGTCCTTAGCGGTTACCCCGAGCGGCAATTCGCCCTCGACGGTAACCCGCATGTTCTTTGCCGGCTTCTGCAGTAGCGTCTGGGTCGCCAGCACATGCTCAACCTCGGAGGTGCCGATGCCGAACGCCAGGGCGCCGAAGGCGCCGTGGGTGGCCGTGTGGCTGTCACCGCAAACAATCGTCATGCCCGGCTGGGTGAACCCCTGCTCCGGGCCAATGATATGCACGATGCCCCGCCTTGGGTCGGTGAGGTCGATATAGGGAACGCCGAATTCCTTGACGTTCGACTCAAGGGTTTCGACCTGGATCCGCGATTCTTCCTCGACGATGCCCTTGGTGATGTCCGTCGTCGGGGTATTGTGATCCGCCACCGCTAGGGTGAGGTCTTTCCGCCGCACTTTGCGACCAGCGGTACGCAAGCCTTCGAAAGCCTGAGGGCTGGTCACTTCATGGACCAAATGACGGTCGATATAGATGAGACAGGTCCCATCTTCCTGCTGTTCAACCAGATGGGCATCCCAGATCTTGTCGAACAATGTGCGCGCCTTCGCCATCGTCGCAGCACCTCCCTTGCGTTAAAACATGTGTCAATATGCCGGTCGGAGCCTTTGTTTAGCGCCCTCGGCAGTCGGCGGCGACAATAGTGGAACACTTGGCCGGTAGAAAGCCGAATTTCCAACCGAGGCCGCCGCGTCGGGCGAACCGCCGACACCATCACGATTCTGGTGTGATCTGGCCCGACGCCAATGGTCCCGCAACCCCCGTGTCTATGATCCGAATTACGGTTGCTAAACCATATTCGGTTTCGCAATTACACTTTTTACGGGTACATTCCGTG
>JAQBUJ010000233.1 GCA_027623845.1 Pseudomonadota bacterium | reverse complement strand
ACTGGCCCCAAACAAGGCACTGGCCCCAAACAAGGCACTGGCCCCAAACAAGGCACTGGCCCCAAACAATAGGCCATCCCAGCGGAAGCTCGGTGTTTTGCGGTGACGAAGACTTGATAACGCGCGCCGCCTTCGCAAGATCGCGGCCTCATTCAAAATCCGCATCCCTGGACTTGATCCAGGTATGCGGTCGATTTCCCCATCATTCTGCCGTTCGCCAGCGCGACGGGTGAAAATTGCTGAAAAACCGGTGATGCTCGGCGCCCCTAAACCAAGCCGAGGCTTTTAAATTTCACCGAAAATCGACGACGCCCGTGCCGCTGTCGATTTTTCTTCGCCGAGAGCCGCGCCGAGGCTATCTTTGTCCGCTCGATAATTCAGGCTCTACGCCTCGGGGAAAGATCATGGATTCCAGTCTCGAACAAAACCGTGTCGACCTTGCCTGCGCGCTGCGCTGGGCGGCCCGCCTCAGCCTGCATGAAGGGGTCGACAATCATTTCTCGCTGGCGGTGCCGGACGAGGACGGGGTGATGCGCGGCAACCGATTCCTGATCAATCCCTATGGCTGGCATTGGTCCGAAATCACCGCCTCGTCGCTGGTGTTGTGCGACGCCGAGGGCACGGTTCTGGAAGGCGATAATTTCGTCGAGGACACCGCCTTCTACATTCACAGCCGGATTCACTTGGGCGCACCGCATGCGACCTGCGTGCTGCACACCCACATGCCCTATGCGACATCCATCACCCTGCTGGAAGGCGGGCGGCTGGAGATGATGGAGCAGAACGCGCTGCTTTTCGATGGTCGGATCGCCTATGACGACGACTACGAAGGCCTAGCGCTGGACGAGAACGAAGGGGACCGGCTGGCCCGCAAGATCGGCAACAACTCGGTCCTGTTCATGGCCAGCCACGGCATCGTCGCCGCCGGGCCAACCGTCGCCGACGCCTTTAACGATCTGTATTATCTGGAACGCGCCTCAATGTTCCAGGTGCTGGCCAAGTCGCAGGGCGGCAAACTGCGCTCAATCTCCGATAAGGTACGGGCCGAGGCGCGCCAGCAATTTTCGACCGAAGCGCCGAAACTGGCCGACCGCCACTTCACCGCGCTACGCCGAATTCTGGACAAGACCGAGCCGGAATACCGGCACTGATCGCCGCCAACCCAGCGCTCTGACGTCCCGGCCTCGATTTCACTGCCAGCCGGTAAATTCCCACCCCATTCAAAATCCGCATCCCTGGACTTGATCCAGGGTCCAATCCTGAAGCGGTTCAGCGTGACGGAAGGCGGCATATATCGACGCTACAGTGATGGTATTGCGCCATTCGCGCCACCAAACCGTCTCAGGCTTCGGCCCTGCCGTTCGCCAGGGCGACGGGGGGAATTCGTATACGGTGGCTGAGCCTTGATAATGCGCCGCCTTCGGAAGATCTCCACCCCATTCAAAATCCGCATCCCTGGACTTGATCCAGGGTCCATGCCTGAAGCGGTTCAGCGTGACGGAAGGCGGCATATATCGAC
Source organism: Pseudomonadota bacterium (assembly GCA_027623845.1). GTDB lineage: Bacteria > Pseudomonadota > Alphaproteobacteria > Thalassobaculales > Thalassobaculaceae > JADHLJ01. The sequence goes on along the minus strand of JAQBUJ010000233.1, from coordinate 4,284 downwards.
GCTACATCGATGGTATCGCGCCATTCGTCACTCGCCACAACCTCAGGCTTCGGCCCTGCCGTTCGCCAGGGCGACGGATGTGAATCGTATACGATGGCTGAGCCTTTATAAAGCGCGCCGCCTTCGAAAAATCTCCCCCCCATTCAAAATCCGCATCCCTGGACTTGATCCAGGGTCCAAGCCTGAAGCGGTTCCGCGTGACGGAAGGCGGCATATATCGACGCTACATCGATGGTATTGCGCCATTCGCGCCGCCAAACCGTCTCAGGCTTCGGCCCTAAGGCCTGCCCTCACGGAAGTGGGGGTCGCCAGGGCGGCGGATGTGATCGGGAACCATGCCGCTGGCCGATGCAGATAGAGCCGCCAATCCGACAAAGACCTATCCCAGCGCCGCCTGGAGATCATTGATCAAGTCGTCGCCATCTTCGAGGCCGACCCAAATCCGGAACAATCCATCGGCAAGGCCCATCCCGGCCCTGATTTCCGGTGGGACCGCGCCAAAAGTCGAGAGCACGGGATTGTCGATCCGACTTCCCGGCCCGCCCGGCCCCTCGCCGGTTGAAAACAGTTGAAGACGGCCGAGAAATTCGCGCGCCTCCTCGGTTCCGCCGGCAACAATCACCGCCATCACCCCGCCGGCCCGGCGCATCTGCCGGTTGGCCAGATCGGGGCGCGGATGCTCGGCGAGGCCGGGATAAAAGATCTGCTTGATCCGCCGATGCCCGGCCAGAAAGGCCGCGATCCGTTCGGCGTTATCGCAAACCCGTTCCATGCGCAGCGGCAGCGACGCCAGCGAGCGTAGCGCCAAATCGCTATCCAAAGCCGACGGCGCCGCACCAATGGCCGAGCGCAGGAAGCCGAGCTTATCAACCAGAAAGTCCTGTCCCTTGGCGACCACGGCGACCGCGCCTTGGGCCAGCATGCCGCCATGGAGATATCCCGGCGCGCTGTGCAAGGAGATGTTGAAGCCATGCGCCAGCGGCTGTTGCAGATAGGGAGTGCAATCGGTGTTGTCGCAGATACTGATCAACTCATGCTCGGCGGCGACAGAGGCGATCATATCCAGATCGGTCAAGGTCGTCCTTGGCGAGACCGGACTCTCGACCCAAATCATCTTGGTCTCATCCTCGACCGCCGCTTTCACCGCCCCACGATCGGCTGGATCGACATAGCTGATCCGCAGCCCGCCGGAGCGCCGGCGCACATCCTCAAGCAGCCGGTACCGGCCACCATGCAACCCGTCGGACACGATAACATGGGCGCCGGAATTAACCAGTTCCGCCAAGCAACCGATCGCCGCCCGGCCCGAGCTAAAGGCGAAACCCTGCGCCCCGCCTTCCAGGTCCGCCATGCAGGTTTCCAGCGGCGTTACCGGGTCATGGCGCGGTGTCGCCATGGCTTGCAACGGCGCTGGATTGATCGCCCGGGTGGAAAATCCCGGCGATGGTCGCGTAACGCTCTTGGTCGTATCAGGCGTGGTTTTATCGGGCGAAACACTCACTCCAAAATTCGAATGGTCAGCCCCATCAATGGATAGAGCCGTTCATATTTCATCCGCCGCAGGACCCGGCTTTGCTTAAAGCCATTCCAGACCTCGATCGCATGGTCGATGCTGCTGATGCAGTCGCCGAGGCTATAGAAATGGTTTGGCGATGCACGCAGAAATTCGATGAACGGGCCGGGGCTGCTCTGCTCCTTGAACAACTGGTCATAGGCGCGGTTGTAATCGGTCAGGATCTTCTCGATCTGCATCCAACGCTGCTTGAACAACGAGCGCGCCATTGCGACCAAGCCGTCCAGGTCTTCGCGGTTTTCCTTCGGCACCAAATCCGTGGGCACGGCATCATGGCCAAGGAAACTCGCATAATCCTTCCATCGCTCGCGCTGGCTTGAGCGCAAATAGTCGTAGTAGATCACACCCTTCCAGGCGTAGAACGCCGCCGGCCCATCCTCGGCCTTCAGCTGCATTGCTTGGAGAATCGGCCCCAGACCTTCCATATCCTTGGCTTCCCAAAGCTTCTCCACCAAGGCTCGCAGACGGGTCAGGGTCTCGGCGTGACTAAGGCCTTCGAACGCCATTTCCACCATCGGGCGAAACCGCGCCATGACAAAGTCGCGGATCTCGGTGAATTCGCCGTCGGATATCTCCAAATAACTGTCGTGAACGCTCATCCCTTCGGCGTTCAACCGGTCCTTCAACAAGAACGGATCCAGCGACGGCAAATCCTCGAACGCCCGCAGCAGCGTCAGATCGCGGGTGAACGCGGCGGAATGATCATCCGGGGTGATGCCGGCCTGAAAATGCAGGGCGTTGCGTAAGGTCTTGTCACTGAAGAAAATTGACCGACCGCCCTCATAGGCGTCTTGCTCGTTATAAGCGAAATACAGCTTGGTGCCGACCGGACGTCCCGCCGCATCGGCCATCGCCTCATCGAGGAAGGGCTCCTTGATGTAGATGATCCGGTTCAAGTCCGGCTTATGGAACATGAACTGGTCCGGCGTCGCCCCGGCTTTGAGCGCCGCTTGGTGCAGCCGCACGCAATCGAAAACCCGCGTCGAGGCCGCCGACAGCTTACGGCGCAGCTGCTCCGCCGCCAGCCGGTCTATCGAATGGGTTGGTGCGCCATTGGACATCCGGTGATCATATCACAGCATGGCTTCGATGAGGTGAGGTCCCTCGCCGGACAAGGCGCGGGCGAACTGATCGTTGAATTCTTCCGCCGTCGTCGCCCGCGTCGCCTGCACGCCCATGCCATTGGCCAGCATGCACCAGTCGATGGTGGGGCGGTCGATTTCCAGCATATCCAGCGCTTTGCGGCCCGGATTGCGGGCCCCGACATTGGCCAACTCTCCCTTGAGGATGGCGTAGGCGCCGTTGTTGAAGATCACGTTGACCACGTCGCAACCCTCCCGGGCCTGGGTCCAGAGCGCCTGCAAGGTATACATCCCCGAGCCATCCCCCTCGGTGCAGATCACTTTGCGGTCCGGGCAAGCGATCGCCGCTCCGGTCGCATAGGGCAGGCCGAGGCCGATCGACCCGCCGGTCAGCGCCAGCCAATCATGCGGCGCAGCGCCCTGGGTAAACGGCATGAAGCCGCGTCCCGTGGTTACCGACTCGTCGGCGACGATGGCGTTTTCCGGCATGTAATGACCGAGCGCGGCGGCCACCGATTCCGGCGTTATACCGCCGCCGATGATCAGATCCGGCTTGTTCAGCGCCTGCAACGCCGGCTTGGCGTCATGGGCGTCCAGCTCGTCGACCAGCGCCTCAAGCGCCGCCAGATGATCCTCGCCGATATCCGCCAGCTCAAGCACCTTGCACCCATCCGGGATCAGCACGCTCGGCTTGTTCGGATAGGCAAAGAACGCCACCGGGGTTTTCGCGCCGAGCAGAATGATGTTCTTAACCGAACCAAGTTGTTTCAGCGCGACATCCACCGGGTATTGGATCCGCTCCACCGCAACCCGCCCGGCGCCGCGCTGCCAGCGACCATTCGAGGTCATGCAGGACAGCCGGCACCCGGTCTTTGCCTGGATCTTGCCGGCCAGCGCCAAAGTATCTTCGCGCAGCGCCCGGCCGGTCATGTGGATCAAAGTCTCCTCACCCGAGGAAAGCGCCGCCGCGACGGCCCGGATCGTCTGGTCGGAAACCTTGGAACGCGGCGCCACGACCGTCGGCGCCGCCTCAGAAATCGCCTCTTCCCAAGCGGTGTTGGCCGGCAGGATCAAAGTGGCGATCTGCCCCGCCCCGGTGCGCGCGGCGGCAACCGCGTCGGCGCCGTCCTGGGCCACGTCCTGAGCCGAACGCGAGGTCTTGACCCAATCGGAAACCGGCCGGGCGATCCCTTCGATGTCGGCGGTCAAGGGCGCGTCGTATTCGATATGATAGGTGGCGTGCTCGCCAACAATATTGACCACCGGGGAGAACGCCTTCTTGGCGTTGTGCAAATTAGCCACCCCATTGCCAAGCCCCGGCCCGAGATGCAGCAAGGTCGAAGCCGGCTTGTCAGCCATCCGGGCATAGCCATCGGCCATTCCGGTCACCACCCCCTCGAACAATCCCAGCACGCAGCGCATGCCATCGACATAGTCGAGCGCCGCCACGAAATGCATCTCGGAGGTTCCGGGATTGGTGAAACAAACCTCGACCCCGGACTTGACCAAAGTCCGGACCAGTGATTCAGCGCCATTCATGAAGGTAACCTCGGGTGGGTTTTCGGTGGCCGGATGATGCCGATGGCGGGCGGGAATGGCAAGGGCTCCGGATCGCGCGGGAATGGCGTC
>JAQBUJ010000232.1 GCA_027623845.1 Pseudomonadota bacterium | reverse complement strand
TACTGATATGTATACCATAATCGCGCAGTGCTGGCGTCAAATGAACGGTTCACCTGGGAAATGCGGGATCAATATGTTGCCGGATGGAGTCAATCCACCGCGTCAAAATAAGCACGTTTGCGATTGCCGGCGGCGACACTATCCACGGATGCGTCGCCGAGCCCATGGAAGGCTGCTCACATCGACGCATCCATCAATGCTTCCGAAATGACAAACGGCCGCGAATTGTATCGCGGCCGTTTTGACAGGGTCGTTAGATAGAGTGGTTTAGGCGGTCGCGGCCAGCGCTTTAATGGCCTTGGACAGGCGCGATAGTTTGCGCGCGACCGTGTTCTTGTGCAGAAGGCCCCGGGTGACCCCACGGTGCATTTCCGGTTGCGCCAGTTTGAACGCACCAGCAGCTGCCTCCTGGTTTCCCGAGGAGATCGCTGTTTCCACCCTCTTCACAAAGGTCCGTACGCGCGAAATTCGTGCGTGATTGATGACCCGTCGCTTTTCGTTGCGACGGATCCGTTTCTTGGCGGATTGATGTTGGGCCATGCAAGATTTCCCAGGAGCTAGCACTGAATTCGAGAGCGCGGGTTATAGACAGCGCGGATCGACACGTCAACGGCGATTCCGTCTTCGGCGTCAACGATTTTTAAAGTTGGGCTGCCGCTTCTCCGCGAAAGCCGCCATGCCTTCCTTTTGATCCTCGGTCGCGAAGGTCGAGTGGAACAGCCGGCGCTCCACCCGAACGCCTTCGGCGAGAACCGTCTCAAAGGCGCGATTTACCGATTCTTTGGCCATCATGACAGAGGGGCGGGACAGGCTGGCGATTCTCTGCGCGGCCTTCATCGTCTCGTCCATCAGCTCGGCCACCGGGACGATCCGGCTGACCAGCCCGGCCCGCTCGGCTTCCTCGACATCCATCATCCGGCCGGTCAGGCACATGTCCATCGCCTTGGCCTTGCCGATGAACCGGGGCAGCCGCTGGGTGCCGCCGGCGCCGGGGATCGTGGCGATGGTAATTTCCGGTTGGCCGAACTTGGCGTTCTCGGCGGCGATGATGAAGTCGCACATCATCGCGATCTCGCAGCCGCCGCCAAGCGCATAGCCGGAAACCGCCGCGATGATCGGTTTACGGGTTTTGGCGATCTGCTCCCAGGTAGCGGTGATGAAGTCCTCCAGATAGACATCCATATAAGTCTTGGACTGCATCTCCTTGATGTCGGCGCCGGCGGCGAAGGCCTTTTCGCTGCCGGTGATCACCATGCAGCCGATCTCATCATCGCCCTCAAGGTCGATCAGCGCGCGCCTCAGTTCGTCCATCAGGGCGGCGGAAAGCGCGTTCATCGCCTTTGGACGGTTCAAGGTGATTACCCCGACCTCGTCCTTGCGTTCGACAATGATGTTCTCGTAACTCATCGTGGATCTCCTGTTTGATGCCGCAGACTACGCGCGGTGGCCGCGGTTGTCGCGTGCCTCGAATATTACTGGGGGAGCAGCGAGAACCGGACGATCGTGTCCGGGCCATCGGAAAGATAGTCGAAACTCAATACCTCTTCCTCGCGCAGAAACTCCGCTTCGCTGTGTTTACGCCAGCCGAGCTGCGCCAGGGTGGTTTGATAAAACGCCATGATTTTTCCCCGATCCGCCGGAGTCCGGACAAACGCGATAACGATTCGCCCGGCGGTGGTGTCGAAGGACACGTCGGTATCAGGAATCTCCGTCATGCCCGGCATCAGCGGCAGATCGTCGAAGCCGGTGACAAATCCGCCGGCCGCCAAGCCACCGGCAGCGAAACCCGAGACCAGCAGCCCGATGAGCGCAGCCTTGATCATCCAACGAGCCTTGATCATCCAACGAGAAAAGGAAGGGTTTTTCATAGCGCGCCGCTTCTACCTCAGCGTTGGCAATGGGCACAATAGAAAGTCGAGCGCCCGGATTGCACGATCCTTTGAATCTCGCCTGTGCAATCGAGCTTGGGGCAAGCACTGCCTTCACGATCATAGACCCGGAAGCGGTGTTGGAAATATCCCAACTCGCCATTCGGTTGTTTGTGATCGCGTAAGCTGGAGCCGCCAGCCTCGATCGCATCGCCGAGCACCTCGCGGACCGACGAGACCAAGCGTTCAGCGCGCTTTCCCTGGACGTTCGTGGCCAGACGCAGCGGCGAAATGCCGGACATGTGCAGCGCCTCGCAGACATAGATATTGCCAAGACCACAGACCACCCGCTGATCCAAAAGCGCCGTCTTGATGGGTGACCGCCGGCCGGCAAGCGCCGCCGCCAGGCTGGGGCCGCTAAAGCCGTTGCCCAAAGGCTCCGGGCCAAGATTTGTCAAAAGTTTGTGCTCAAACACGGTCGCGGCGGTCGCGAGATCGACACTGCCGAAACGGCGTGCGTCGTTGTAGCGGATCACCGTTCCGGCGTCCGTGGTGAAGACGATGTGATCGTGGGTATCCAGGGTCTCCGGCCGCGCCTCGCTGATTTGCACGCGACCGGACATGCCCAGATGCAGCAACATGACGGTATCGTCGTCCATGAACCAGAGCATGTATTTGGCCCGGCGTTCCAGCCGCTCCACCCGCCGACCGGTCAGGCGTTCGACGAAATCTTCCGGGATTGGCCAGCGTAAATCCGGCCGGCGCTGCTCAACCCGAACCAGGACTCGCCCCTCCAGCACCGGTGCAAGACCGCGTCGGACGGTTTCGACCTCCGGAAGCTCGGGCATGATGGTGGGTCTCAGCCTGTCGAATGGAGCGCCATGATGGCGGGGCAGGGGGGCGAGTGCAATTCCTCATACCGGTAAATCCGGCTTTCCTTGGAACATCAATCGGTTTGCGCTACCTAATGCGCCAGAGCGTAGAGGTTCGTAAGAGGCTAGAGGCCAGTAGAGCATCTAGGCGGGTTGGGCATCGAGGATAGGGCGATGGTGGCATCAGGGACCGGAACAGGCCCCACACACGAGAAAGCAGATTTCGGCTTCCGCGAGGTGCCGGCCGGGGAAAAGGCCGGCATGGTGCGGGGCGTTTTCGATTCCGTCGCCGGGCGCTACGACCTGATGAACGATTTGATGAGCTTGGGGGTGCACCGGCTCTGGAAGGCGGCGTTCCTCGATTGGCTGGCGCCGCGTGGCGACGCACGGCTGCTTGATGTGGCGGGCGGCACCGGGGATATCGCGGTGAGGTATCGGGCCCGCGGCGGCGGACCGGTCATCGTCTGCGATATCAATCACGCGATGATCGAAAAAGGGGTGGAGCGCGCCGAGCGCCGTCAAGAGAATGACGGGATATCCTGGGTTTGCGGCGACGCCGAGGCGCTGCCTGTTCCCGACGGCTCCGTCGACGCCTATACCATCGCCTTTGGATTACGCAACGTCACCCGACTTGATAAGGCGCTGGCCGAGGCGCGTCGGGTCTTGCGGCCGGGCGGGCGTTTCATGTGTCTGGAGTTCAGCCGACCGGCCCTGGCGGCGCTGGACCCGCTCTATGACTTTTATTCCTTCAAGCTGTTGCCGGAGATCGGCCATTGGGTGGCTGGTGATCGGGATGCCTATGTCTATCTGGTGGAGAGCATCCGCCAGTTCCCGGATCAGGAAAGCCTGAAAGATCGGATGGCCGCGGTTGGGTTGGAGCGGGCGTCGTACCGCAACCTCTCCGGCGGTATCGCGGCGATTCATTCCGCCTGGCGTCTATAGGGGCGGATGATGTGGCGGGCGCTTCGTAATCTCCTGAGGCTTATCTGGGTCGGTTGGACGCTTGCCCGGTTTGGCGCGCTGTTCCCGCTGGAGAATTTGCCTCAGGCGCCAGCGCTGGGGGTCTTGGCTCGGGCATCGCTGCTGGTGCGCAGACGTCGCGATGCGCGGTTGCGGCCCGGACAGCGACTGGCGGCGGCGCTGGCGGCGCTGGGGCCGAGCTTCATCAAATTTGGCCAATCTCTGGCCACCCGCTCCGACCTGATCGGTGACGAGGTCTCCCATGACCTGGCGCGTCTGCAGGACAGATTGCCGCCCTTCCCCTTCGCGGTGGCCAAGGCGACCATTGAGGCTGAACTCGCGGCGCCGCTGACCGAGATCTATGCCAGCTTTGACGAGGTCCCCGTCGCCGCCGCTTCGATCGCCCAGGTGCATTATGCCGAAACGCATGACGGCGCCGATGTCGCCGTGAAAGTATTGCGGCCAGGGATCGAGGCCTCGTTCGCCAGGGACATCGATTTGTTCCGCTGGATCGCCGGTATCCTGGAGCATCTGTTGCCGTCGATCCGGCGGTTGCACCCGGTGGAGGTCGTCGCGTTATTCGCCGAGGCGGTTGTCATCGAGATGGATATGCGCATGGAGGCCGCCGCCGCCGCCGAGCTGGCCGAGAATTTCGTCGGCGATCCGGACTTCATGGTCCCGAGCGTCGATTGGCAGCGCACCACCCGGCGGGTCCTGACCCTGGAGCGGCTGCATGGTCATCGTCCCGATGATTTGGAGGCGCTTCACGCCGCCGGGCATGATCCGACCGAGGTGCTTCGCAAATCCGCCTGTATCTTCTTTAACCAGGTGTTTCGGGACGGCTACTTCCATGCCGACATGCATCCCGGCAACGTCTTTATTTTGGCGGACGGTCGGGTGGCGCCGGTGGATTTCGGCATCATGGGGCGCCTTGACGTGAAGACCCGGCACTTTCTGGCTGATATGCTGACCGGCTTTCTGTCTGGAGATTATCGCCGGGTCGCGGCTGTGCATTTTAGGGCCGGCTATGTTCCGGCCCATAAATCAGTCGATGCTTTCACCCAGGCCTGCCGCTCTATCGGAGAGCCGATTTTGGGTCGGCCTTTGGCGGAAATTTCCCTGGCCACGCTGTTGGCTCAATTGTTCCGTATCACCGAGCAGTTCGAAATGGAGACCCAGCCGCAACTGTTGCTGTTGCAGAAAACCATGCTGGTGGCCGAGGGGGTGGGCCGGCAGGTCAATGATCAGGTCAATATTTGGGAGCTGGCCCGGCCGCTGATCGAACAATGGATGATCGAGAACCGTTCACCCCAGGCGCGGGTCAAGCAGGCGGCGATTGACGCGGCGGGCCTATTGGAACGCCTTCCTGGTCTTGCCGAGCGCGCCGAGGCGGCGATCAATGATCTGGCGGATGGCGGGCTGCGCCTGCATCCCGATACGGTCCGCCGTTTCAGCGAGGCGCAGCAGCACCGGCGCTGGACGACATGGCCGCTTTGGCTGACGGCGCTGGTGGTTTTGTTGGTGGTGGCGTTGGGCTAACCCTCTTTCGCCCCGATCCACATCGTGTCGTTCGGCGGATATTTCGCTAACGCCTCTTCGTTGATGTCGGTGCCCCAGCCGGGCGTGTCGGGGAGGATTAACATGCCGTCCTCGATTATCGGCGGCGCGGTAAAGACCTCATCCTTCCAGGTGACGTCCTCGTAGTCTGTTTCCAGCACCCGGAAGTTAGGCACCGAGGCGCAGAAATGCGCCCCCATCAGCGTGCCGAGATGGCCATTGAAGTTATGGGCCGCGACGTTGATCTCGTAGATCTCGGCCAGATTGGCGATCCGCACCGCCTCGGCAATGCCATTCCAGGGCACGTCGACGATGCAGACATCGACGGCGGCGGCGTCGAAGAACGGTTTATACTGGCGTCGACCGAACAGGGATTCGAGCGAGGCGATCGACATCGGCGCGTTGTCGCGCACCGCCCTAAGCGGCGCCGGGTCGAATATATCAAGCTCCAGCCAATCCATGTTCAAATGTTCAAGCGCCTTGGCGACCCGGATATAGCCCTCGGTCTTGAAGTTGAAATTGAGATCAAGCTTGAGCCCGACATCCGGCCC
>JAQBUJ010000231.1 GCA_027623845.1 Pseudomonadota bacterium | reverse complement strand
CGATAATTTTCGCGTCATCTCGCACCAGGGCTTTCGGGTTCTGGAGTGACCCTGGTATAAATCAAGAAAAATCTTTTTTAAGTTATTTAATCGACTTTCAACGCGCCACCGCTCAACGCGATACGCGCAGCGTCGGTATAGGGGCCATCTGTTTGATGCAGCACCGTGCCTGGCTCCAGTCGGGTCGGCGCCGCCATGCCTTTGCGGGCCTGGATGATGACCCGCTTGGCCGGCACGCCTTGTTTGGGCCAGAGCGGGTGAATGGTGATGCCGCCGAACCGGCCGCGCAGCAGCGCCAGGATATGATCGAGCCGATCGGCCCGGTGAATCAGCGCCAGGGCGCCCTTGGGTTTGAGGGCGCGCGACGCCGCTCCGATCCAGGTCTCCAGATCGGCGGTGCTCTCGACATCGGCGGTTCGCTTGCCCAGGTCCGGCGAAAGACTGGCCCGGCCGGCTTCCAGATAAGGTGGATTGCTGACCACGATATCAAAGCTGCCGGCTTCGATCTTGAACGCCTCGATCTCGCCGGCCAGGGAGCCTCCAGCAAGCGCGGCGACCGATCCTTGATAGGTTTGGAAATTTTCAGAGACGCCGTTCTCCGCCGCATTACGCCGGGCCAAGGCGGCGAGGGCGTCGTCAATTTCTAATCCGGTAACCGAGATTTTCGGGCAGCGTGCCAACAGGCACAGCGCGATGGTTCCGGCGCCGCACCCAAGGTCCAGCACTTTGGCGCCGGCCCCGGCTTCTACGGCGGCGGCCAGCAATACCGGGTCGATCGCTGCACGATAACCCTCGGCGGGTTGCCAAAGCACGACCCGCCCGTCGAGCAGGGTATCGCGGGTCAAACCCGGTTCAGGGGGCGGTGAGATGTTCGCCGGCATCCTCTAAAATCCGTTGGGCCGCGTCATGATCCTCGACGTTGACCACCAGGCGACGGGGTATGGCGTTCCCGCTGCCTTCCAAAACGCTCATGTGATTATCCAGAATAATCGCCTCGATGCCGCCGTCGCGCAGCAGCGCGATCAGGAACGACAGGTGCACCAAGTCGGTGGAGCGCAACAATTCCTTCATGATCTCATCCGACATTTCAGCGTGATGCGCGTATAGCAAGGGCGGTCGCATTTCCCGCCGGGGTTGACCGGCGGTAAACCAGTCCTATTCTCCCCGCTGGGGAACCGTCAAGCTGATCGGAGCAGAGACTTGGCCACGATAGTTGATTTCAAGAAGAACGGCGCCGAGCCGAAAGCGTCGCTGGAGCCGCTGCTGCGGTTGGTGCGCGCCGATCTTGATCGGGTGAACGCGACGATCCTTGAGCATATGCAGAGCCCGGTTCATCTGATCCCCCAGCTTGCCGGTCATCTGATCGCGGCGGGCGGTAAACGGTTGCGACCGATGTTGACCCTGGGCGCCGCCGCGCTCTGTGGGTATGGCGGTGACCGGCATGTCCGGCTCGCGGCCTGCGTGGAATTCATCCATACCGCGACCTTGTTGCATGACGATGTGGTCGATGAGAGCGATCTGCGCCGCGGCCAGGAATCGGCGAATGCGGTCTGGGGCAATCAAGCAAGCGTGCTGGTTGGTGATTTTCTGTTCAGCCGATCTTTCGAGCTAATGGTCGGTGACGGTTCTTTGCAGGTTCTGAAGATTCTCTCTCGCGCATCGGCGGTTATCGCCGAGGGCGAGGTGCAGCAATTGATCACCACGAATGACACCGCGACCGGCGAGACCGCGTATCTGGAGGTCATCCAGGCGAAAACAGCGGCGCTGTTCGCGGCGGCGACGCGGATCGGCGCGGTGGTCGCCAGCCGGCCCAAGGCCGAGGAAGACGCGCTCGATGCCTATGGCACCAACCTCGGCATCGCCTTCCAATTGATCGATGACGCGCTGGATTATTCGGCGCACCAAGCCGAACTTGGCAAGACCGTTGGCGATGATTTTCGCGAGGGCAAGATCACCCTGCCGGTGATCCTGGCGTTCCGCCGCGGCACCGAAGAGGAACGCAGCTTCTGGCGCCGGACCCTGGAAGATCTCGATCAGCACGATGGCGACATGGAACGGGCGCAAGGCTTGATCCGCCAACACGGCGCGCTCGACGACACCATCGCTCGGGCCCGTCACTACGCCGCCATTGCCCGCGACGCCCTTGGGCTTTTTCCCGATGGCGAACCGAAGCACGCGCTGACCGAGGTCGTCGATTTCTGCGTCGAGCGGGCGTACTGATCACGCTGACCTAAAAAATCAGATGCACTTTCATCGATTGGCTGCGGTCGCTGGCCATGCGAAAGGCCTCATTCGCGTCGTCCATTGAAAACTTATGCGAGAGCAGCGGCGCCACATCGATGCGCCGCTCGCAGAGGTAGCGCACCGCCCAGGCGAATTCCTTGTCGAAGCGGAACGAACTTTTGAGCACCAGTTCCTTGACCATGATCTGATCGGTGGGGATGGGGACCATTGGATCGGCGAAGGTGCCGATCTGTACAAAGACGCCGCCGGGGCGAAGATACCTGATCGCGCTGAGCACCGCGCCGGGATGCCCGGAGGCGTCGAAGGCGACATCGAAGGAACCTCGGGCGCGCGCCGGGTCGGCCAACCCCTGGTCGCCGTTCCGCACGTTCACCACTCGATCGGCGCCGATGTCCTCGACCACCTTCAACGGCGCGTCCAGCACATCGGTCATGGTCACCGACGCCGCCCCGGCGAGCTTGGCCGTCAGCAGCACCAGCGAGCCGATCGGCCCAGAGCCGGAGATCAACACTTTGGCGCCCAGCAGCGGGCCGGCTTTTCCAGTGGCGTGCAAGGCGACCGAGAGCGGTTCGGCGAAAGCGGCGGCGTTGATCGAAAGATCGCCGGGAACCACGAAACACTGGCGCTCGTCGGTCCGGTAGGTCTCGGCGAACATGCCCTGGACGTGCGGAAATCTCCGAGAGCTGCCGAGGAACACCATGGTGTCACACAGCAACGCCCGACCGGCCAGACAGAACTCACAGGTTCCGCAGGGATGGCTCGGGTTGACCGTCACCATGTCGCCAAGTTTGACTCGGGTGACGTCGGCGCCGATCTCGACCACCTCTCCGGCGGCCTCGTGACCCAGCACGAAGGGTTCACGCACCGGAAAATCACCCATCCGATAGTGATGAAAATAATGCAGATCCGAGCCGCAGATGCCGCCGGCGCGGATCCGCACCCGCACCCCGGTCGGGCCGAGCGCCGGCTCGTCACGGCTCATGGTCTCAATCGATTGCTTGGCGGTCAGAACGGCGGCGCGCATGGAGCTTCTCCGATCAACCGGTTGCCAGCAACGCCTGGGCGCGCTCACGTAGATCATCAGCGATCCGCGACGGTCGCCGGGCGTCAAGATCGAGTTGAACGCCGAATTGGCTGAGGCCGGCGATATCGGCGCCGGTCTCGGCGTTGCGCATCCGGTGATAGAGACGCATCGACGAGCCGCCGAGCTGGGCGATACAGCTTTCCACATCGATCATGTCGCCGGGCCTGGCCTGGCCATGGAAGATCAGCTGGAATTCGAAAGTCGAAAGCCCGATCCGATTTTTTGTCATGTATTCCGGCGTCATCCCAAAGGCCGACATGATGAAGCTGTTGGCAGTCGAAAACCGATGGATATAGCCGGCCATCGACAAGTTGCCGGCCCAGTCGGCCTCGTTTGGTCGGGCGATATCGCTTAGCGCCGGAACCCAGCCGGCGTCGTCGCCGGGCACTGGTCGCGCCTCACGCGCATCGCCGTCCCACTGCACCGCCGGTCCGGTCAAGGCAACGCCGCTCAGAGTCTGTTGCATCGTTGTGCACAGGCCCCCGGTTTCGGCATTGAACAATCTGTGGGCGATGGTCGGGGTCTCGCCGGCATCGATCAGGGCTGTTTCGATCCGGTAAATATCCCGGCCGCGCAATTCAGCTTTGTAATGGGTCAGCGCTTCGGTGGTCCGGGCTACCGCCGGGTCGACGCCGGCCTGGCGCAGGAACCGCCAAGTCGCCGCCTCGAACTTCTCATAATAGTAGGCAACGGTGAAATGTTCGGTCGAATCAACCTCCCAGGTGGAGACGTCGCCGCGGAATGTTTCGCTATAACCGGTCACGGATGATCCTTCGGTTGAGATCGTTCAAGGGAGTGTCTTGGCTGTTACTCAGCCGCGTCGCGCTGATGGGCGCTGTCGAAGTCCCAGACTTCTTGAAAGCCCATCTCGCGTGAAAAAGTCATGAAATCGCGCAGCGGCACCTCAAGATCGAGGGTGGCGCCGGTTTCTTTCAAGGTGCCGTAAACCGAATGCAGGGCCTGCGCCGCCGCCATGAACCCGGTGCCGGGATAGATCGCGATCTGGTAGCCGAGATCGATATAGGCCTGCTTGGAGAGCACCGGCGTGCTGCCGCCGTCGACGACGTTGACCAAGAGCGGGGTGTCGAAGCTGGCGCAGATCTTTTCCATTTCCTCGACCGATTCCGGCGACTCGATGAACAACACATCGGCACCGGCTTTGGCGAAGGCCTCACCGCGCCGCAGCGCCTCGTCGAGGCCATAGCTGGTGCGGGCGTCGGTGCGGGTGACGATCAAAAAATCCTCACTATCCCGCGTTTCCACCGCCACCTGGATCTTCTGCACCATGTCTTCCAGCGGGATCACCTTGCGGCCGGGTGTGTGGCCGCATTTCTTTGGAAACTCCTGATCCTCGATCTGGATGCCGGCGGCGCCGGCGGCTTCATAACCCCGCACCGTGTGCTGGACGTTGAGCAGCCCGCCATAGCCGGTATCGGCGTCGGCGATAAACGGCGTCTTCACCACATCGCCGATCACCTTCACCCGGCCTACCATGTCGGTATAGCTGGCGATGCCGGCATCCGGCATTCCAAGATGCGAGGCGACGGTGCCATAGCCGGTCATGTACAGCATGTCGAAACCGAACGGGTCGGCCATGCGGGCCGAGATGCCATCGAAAACACCGGGAGCGACGATCAGCTCTCCTGGACGAAACAGATCTTTTACGCGGGCCATCAGGTGGTCTCCCTTATGCTCAAACGCCGTCGCGGATCTCGAAGACCATCGGCGACAATTCCTCGGCCGTGCGCCCGGCCCAATCCAAATCCGGTATACTGGACATTGAGCGCGCTTGCGCCTCCTGCAGCGCCTCCAGCGCATTTTCCATGTCCATGGTCATCACCTTGCCATCGGCCACGACTTGCGCGCCATCGACGAAGACGTCGCGGACCGCCCGGTCGCCGGCAACGAAAATCAGCGAGCGGAGTGGTTCGCGCACCGGCATCATTGATGGCGCCTTCAGATCGACCAGCACCAGATCCGCCTTGGCGCCGACCGCCAGACGACCGATGTCGTCGCGCTTCAACGCCTTGGCGCCGCCGGATGTCGCCGCGGTGAACACCTGCTCGGTCGAGCCGCCGCGGAAGTCCCGCGCCATGACGCGGGCCAAGGTCGCCGCCCAGCGCATCTCGTCGATCATGTTGTGGGGAAAGGTGTCGGTGCCCATGCCGAGGTTCACGCCGGACTTCAGGTAGCGGTCGACATGGTTCAGCACGATGCCGCGGCGGACGAAGACGTTCGGGCAATGGGCGACGGTGACGCCCTTGTCGGCGAGCAGCGCCAGGTCGTTCGAGCCCGGCCAGTGGATCCAGGGATGGTCGTTGAGGAAGATGCCGTGGCCGATGATCAGGTCGGGGCCGAGCAGGCCGAGGGAATCCAGGAACTCGATCGGCGTCAGGCCGTGGCGGCGGGTGATCTCCTGGAACTCGACGACGCTCTGGGCGGCGTGGATCTGGAACGGCACGCCGAGGTCGCGGGCGGCGGCCTGGGCGCTCTTCATCAGCTC
>JAQBUJ010000230.1 GCA_027623845.1 Pseudomonadota bacterium | reverse complement strand
CCCGCCAGTCAGTTCGCCCGACCCGCACGTCGATTCCCTTCGGATTTTTAAGCCAGACCAAGACGATAACGCTAAAGTATACCCAGGAAAACCTAGGGTCAGGACTAATTAATCGGACAGTTGCAACGACCGCTTCGAGCCGAAAGCGGAATATTAGTGCCGCGCTGCGAACCTCCGCTTGCTCAATTCCCGTCAGTCGCTTTTGAGTGCGAGATGTAGACCCATCGCCACGAAAATGCTCCCGCCAATTCGTCTGCCGATGCGGGCTATCGCGCGCGAGGAAGATGCCCATACGGCCAGTCTTTCAGAGAATAAAATACAAATCACGTCCGTCGCCGAAAACATGATATTTGCGCAGGCGCCGAGAATGACGATCTGTGCCCAGATCGGAGCGGTAGCTTCGTGTGACGCGAACTGTGGCAGGAAAGCGAGAAAGAAAAGCGCCGTTTTCGGGTTCAGAAGCTCTACAGTCAGACTGTCCTTGAACGCTAGTCGAGCGGATTGCTGCGGTGCCAGCTTTGGGCCAGCGACCCAACTTTGACTGTCGAGTATAATCTTCACGCCCATCCATACGAGATAAGCTGCACCCGCTAATTTCAGTGTAGAAAAGAGGAATGGCAGTGATTGAAGGAGTATTGTCGCCCCGAACGCCGCCGCGAAAATGTGAACATACGCGCCAAGGTGAAACCCCGCGGCTGACAACCACCCCGCTCTACGACCCCGCGCCATCGTTTGGATTGACATGTAGAACATGCCAGGGCCAGGGACGAAGGCGAATACGGACGTTGCAATGATGAAAGGCAGCAATAGCTCGAAAGGAGGCATACCAGTCCTAAAAATGTTGCGTTCTGACTATCATCGAAAGCCTTGATCCCGAGGGCGGCATATTGCCACCCTTCCGACAGCAGCCTTCCACTGCATCGCGACCAGAGACGACAAACCGGCCAAGAACTTCCTCGCCGCCGTCGGCATCGCAGCCATTGGCGCTTGTCCGTTGTGAGTCTGGAGGCTGTCTAAATCTCGGGCCGACGGAACGAACATTGATCAAGCCATTCAACACTATTTCGATTGGGTTCCGTGACGGCCGGACGGTAATATGATCGATGAATATAATGTAGATGATACCAAATTCGCCAAGGAGGGTTGGATGGATCTCACCCAGGAACAGATAGACGCGTACAAAAGGGATGGCTTTCTCGTTTTCCCGGAACTGTTCAACCCGGCGGAAGTGAAAATCCTTCGCACCGAGACCGAGAGACTGCGCCATGTCGAGGCGGATGGCATTTTCCGCGAGGGTGAAGACGGCAAGGCCAAGACCATGTTCCGCATGCATGAACCGGATGGCCCGACCCATTCATCGGCCTATCGGGCGCTGTCGCGCACCCCGCGCTCGCTTGGTGTCGCCCAACAGTTGCTCGGCGATACGCAACTCTACATGCATCACTGCAAGGTCAATATGAAGCCGTCGATAGAGGGAACGGTTTGGCACTGGCACCAGGATTTCGGCTCGTGGCATCTCGACGGTATCGCTAAGCCGAACATGGCGACGATGATGGTGATGCTGGACGAGGCGACGGAGCTTGGCGGCTGTTTGTATATGCTGCCGGGAAGCCATGCCGATGGCCGCTTCGACCCGTATTATGATGAATCCACGGTCTACAAGTTCTGGGCGACGCCGGCGGCCCAGGTGAAGGCGCGGATGGCGGGGGCGCCCGACCCGGTGGCGATCACCGGCAAGCCCGGGACCGTCGCGATCTTCGACTGCAACACCCTGCACGCCTCGGGACACAATCTGTCGGCGCGCGATCGATGGCAGATTTATCTCTGCTACAACCTCTGCGCCAACCGACCGGGCGATGTCGAAAACCCACGCCCGGACTATGTGCGGTCGCAAAATTGGGCGCCGATGGACCTGATCGAGGACGGCGCGATTCTGGCTGGCGAACGTCTGGCGGCGGAATAGAAAGTCGACCGCCGGCTATTCTACGGTCGAGCGGGTCACTTGTTCTATATGATCCATCAGCCGGTCATGGGCCTGCATCGCCGCCGGCTCGTCATTGGCCGCGATCGCTCGGGCAACGGCGGCATGGGCGGCGGCGCTTTGTTCGAGATCGCTAGCGGACTGGTAATGTAGGAACCAGAAGCGTCGTGACAACGGCTGCATCAGTTGCAGCGATTTCACCGCATGGGGATTGCGTACAGCAACCAAGCAAAGGTCGTTGAATTCGCGATCCAGGCGCAGGAAGGCGACATCGTCATCATGCCGCGCGGCCTGATCCATGTCCGTGGCGATTCGCACGAAGGCAGCACGTTCAGGCTTGGTCGCCCGTTTAGTAGCGCCGCGCACGACCACCCTCTCCACCTCGCGGCGAACCTCCAGCAACAGCAATTGCTCGCCCACATTGATCTCGGAGATCAACAGACCGCGCCGGGGCAAAACCCGCACCAAGCCTTCATTCGCCAACCTCAACAGCGCCTCGCGCACCGGGGTGCGCCCGATGCCGGTCATCTCGCTTAGTTTCCGTTCGGTGACCGCCGTGCCCGGGGCCAGGCGCAGCCGGACGATATCCTCTTCCAACCGCCGATAGGCGCGATCGGTCAGGCTTTCGCCGGCACCCGCGCCGTTGCCAGCATCGCTGCCGGCGACGGAGAGATCGTCAAAGGACGGTGCATCGCTCATCGGGGAGACCACCACATTGATTGCCGGATCGCTATAGCATACGCCCGGAGCATACGCCCGGTTCCCGGTCAGGCCATCTACGGATGGCCGAGGCGAAAATCATTCTTGCCACATTGATCCTTGCCGCGCAGCAACATCAGCGGCCGCGTGTGATGTGCCGAGCCGTATTGGTCCGAGAAGGCGCGCTGACGATTGGCTTGGTCATGGTGATCGAAATGACTGGTTGTCGGCATGTAGCGCATGGCGAATCCGGTCCGGTGCCGGCCGCTCTTGTTGGCGTTCGAGCCATGCGCGGTATAAACGTCGAACATCACCATTTGACCGGGTTCAAGTTCGACATCGACGGCGTCCGCCTCGTCGAACTGGTCATCGCGCAGGGTTTCTGGAATGGCGTTTTCTGGGCTGTTATCCGAGAAATGTTCGCCGAGTTCCCGCGCCGCGTGGCTTCCCTTGATCATCCGCAGACAGCCGTTCTCGATCACGCTCTCCTCGACCGCGATCCACACGGAAACCGTGGCCAACGGATGGATCGGCCAATAGCGCCCGTCCCGATGCCAGGGCACGACCCGGCCGACGCCCGCCGCCTTGTGAAAAAACGTGGTCCCCCAAAGCACCACATCCGGACCGACAATCGACTCAACCCTGTCGACGATCGGCGTATGGGTCGGGAATTCGATCCATCCGGGATCACTTTTCATTTTCTGGACACCCGACCCCGGCACATGCGCGCAGGCGATCGGCTCGTCGCCCAGATGCGCATTGTCAGCGATGAGCTTGCGGGAAAGTTGCTGCAACCGCTCCAGCACGTCCACCGGCAGTCGGTAATCTGGAACCACAAAGCCGTCGCGCTGGAACGCCTCGACCTCCTGCTTGGATAGGCCCTTGGTCATGGCGATCTCCACTATGGGATGGCGTGAAACACAGCCTACATGATCCGAGGTGAATGGGGGATCAAAGTCGCGATACCTGCCTTCCGGCTCAGCGCGATTGGTCAGCACCTCTCTCATTCAATCTGCGAGCGAGGCGAGTCCCGGCTAGAACTTCACCGCCCGACGGTTTCGTCTGAGCGGGGGAGCGCGGATTGTCGGAAACAGGCTATTTTCCCGGCCTCGAGCCAGACCCTGGCCAAAGCCGGTGGCAAACTTCGCGCCTGTACAAGACGGAACCCGTACACTACCCTCACACTCAAAGGCGGTTCGGATAAATTTGCGATTTAAGCTAAATCGTTGATTTCGTCTGAGCAGGGCGGCGCGGACTGTCGGAATTAGACTATTTTTCCGGTGCCAAGCCAGGGCTTGGCCAAGGTCGGGCACAAACTTTGTATACAAGAAGCCATAGGGAGGCCAAATCCATGAGTGACAAAAACATCCTGATCCGCGACGCACGCCGCTACATGCTGGCGACGGACCGCGCGTACGGGGCCGAGGTTCACGGCTATCTTCCAGAACTGTGTAACCAGCTCAAGGCGAAGAAGATCGAAAGGCGTGATTTTCTGCGCCAGGCTTGCCTGCTGGGCATGACCGTGACCACGGCCTATGCGATGGCCGATGTGTTGACCGGCGACGCACCGATTAAATCGGCGATGGCGGCGACGCCAAAATCTGGCGGCACCCTCAAGGTCTCGATGCGGGTCCAGGAGATGACCGATCCGGCAAGCTTCAATTGGGCCGAGAAATCCAATGTCGCGCGTTTTATTGTCGAGCATCTGACCCGAACTCAAGCCGATAACGTCACCGTTCCCTACCTCGCCAAAAGTTGGGAAGCGTCCGACGATCTGAAGACCTGGGTGTTCCATCTGCGCGATGACGTGACTTGGTCGAATGGTGACAAGTTCACTTCCGCCGATGTCGCTCATACGGTCAACCGCTGGCTCGATCCGGCGACCGGCTCCTCCAACCTTGGCCTGTTCGGCGCCATGGTCGAGGAAGGCGCCGACGGCAAGAAGCGTGGTATCGCCAACGCGGTCGAGGTGGTTGACGGTCAGACCATCAAATTCAACCTCAAGCAGGCCGCGCTGGCCATGCCAGAGAACTTCTACAATTACCCGACAGCCATCGTGCACAAGGGTTTCGGCAAGGATTACGAGGCCGATCTCTCGAAGAATCCGATTGGCACCGGTGCTTTCAAGCTGACGGATTTCGCGATCGGCGAACGGGCAATCCTGAAGAAAGAGCGCGACTGGTGGGCTGGTCCGTTCTACTTGGACGAGATCCACTATTACGATCATGGCGAGGATACCAACGCCTGGGTCGCGGCGCTGGCTTCAAAACAGGTCGATATGATCTATCGGGTGCCGAACAACGCCATGGAGACGGTCAAGCGTCTGCCCTTCGTTGACATCCACGAGGCGACCACGGCGCAAACCGGCGTCATGCGCTTCCGGGTCACCGAAAAGCCGTTCGACAATCCCAAGGTACGTCAGGCGATCGCCGCTTGCATGGATCACCAAGAGATCCTGGACAAGGCGTTCAGCGGCCTCGGCCAAGTCGCCGAAAACCACCATGTCTGCCCTATCCATCCGGAATACGCCGCCTTGCCGCCGTTGAAGCGGGACGTCGAGAAGGCCAAGAAACTGTTGGCCGAAGCTGGTTACCCGGACGGGATCACCGTCGAGATCGCCAATGGCGATACCGAGGGCTCGTGGATGACCGATGCCTGCGCGATCTTCAAGAGTCAGGCCGCCGCCGCCGGCATCACCATCAACATCAACAAGATGCCGGCCAATCAGTATTGGGAAGTCTGGGATAAGGCGCCCTGGGGCTACACCGCTTGGACCCATCGTCCGCTCGGCACCATGGTTCTCGGCCTCGCCTATCGCAAGGGCGTGCCGTGGAACGAGGCGGCCTATGACAACCCGGCCTTCGATGCCGCGCTGGACGATGCCGAGGGCACCCTCGACGTTAACGAGCGTAAAAAGAAGATGGCTCTTTGCGAAAAGATCATCCAGGACGATGCGATTATCCCGCAGCCGTTCTGGCGGTCTGTGTTCAAGGCGACCAACAAGCGGGTCAAGGGGTTCAAGACCCATCCGACCCTCTACCACCAGTTCCAAGACGTTTGGCTGGATAGCTAAAGACGATAAGCACGGGGGCCTTCGGGCCCCCGTGTTGCTTCTCGATCGGCCGGACGGACATCCGTCAGTCCACTAACATATACCCCGACTCTCCGCGGACCCGAAAAAGGCTGG
>JAQBUJ010000229.1 GCA_027623845.1 Pseudomonadota bacterium | reverse complement strand
TGCCGATTATGAGTTACTGGAACTGGTGCTGTTCCTGTCGCATGCACGCGGCGACGTAAAACCCCTGGCCAAGAAACTCATCCGGCAATTCGGCGGTTTCGCTGAGACGATCAGCGCCTCGGAGGCTGAGCTTTCCAAGGTTCCCGGTGTCGGAGAGGCGGCGCTCACCTCCTTGAAAACCGTGCAAGCGGCGGCGCTCCGGCTGATGGCTGAACCGTTGATGAAGCGCCCGGTGCTGCGGACCTGGGATCAATTGATCGCCTACTGCCGAGCCAGCATGGGCTTCGAGAAAGTCGAGCAGTTTCGCGTGCTTTACCTCGATCGCAAGAATCTTCTGGTGGCCGACGAAATTCATCAACGCGGCACCATCGACCATACCCCAGTCTACCCGCGTGAGGTCGTCCGCCGCGCGCTCGAACACGGCGCATCGGCGTTGATCATGGTGCACAACCACCCGAGCGGCGACACCACCCCCTCGAAGGCGGATATCGAGATGACCAACGAAGTCAGCAAGGCCGCTTTGGCGCTTGGCATCATCTTGCACGACCATGTCATCGTCGGGCGTTCCGGCCACACCAGTTTCAAGGCCACGGGCCTGATTTAGCAAATTGTCGGGTTTTTGGTTTTCGTCTCCGCCTGCTCTGACTGTGACACGCCGGCTTTCCAAATAGCCCAGAACACCCCAGATCCTGAACCCGCCGAAGGACGATCGTCGATTCCCACGCCAGAACACTGGTGCAACGGCTTGAGTTTCACCGACAGGTGGTGGCCGGTTTAGCCGGAAGAGTGGCGCGATGAAGCTAAAACCGAGAATACCCCTCTACCGTATTGATTTATCGAATTTCCCCGGTCATGCCGGGCGATGCGGAAGGGCGATTGTCCCTGATTCGCCCCGGAACTTTCGATCACATCGGTGAAATCTCTGCTCAAGGACGCTTGGATACGACCTCCGACGGGTCTACTCTAGGGCAGCATCAAAGATCCGGGTTGGGTGTGTTACCTGCAACCCGCGACACCATCGCAGGAAAGGAGACGATCGTGGACGCGAGTCTCGGTCGCGATCGAAAGGCTGATCACAAGGAACCGCTGAAGCAGAAGATCAACGATCTTTTCTTCGAACTATGGTCTTTTGGCAGCAACGCCTTGGTGTCCTGGTGCGCCACGGGATTGAAATTCTTACGATTCCAAAAGTCCGGCTGTTCAGTTTGAAAAACCCTCACGAGCGGATTTTTATCGGCTCCAGGCGCCTGAACGACGAGCATTTTCGCGAGGTCGCGCGATCCTTGGAGATACAACCCGTTGAGATCAGGCTTGATTTCGCGATTAGCGATGAGAAAACCGGGTTGGGCCATGAAGACGTCGAGCAAATTTTCCGTAACTATACCACGCTAAAAACCGACCACCGCGCGGTGCTTTTGCTTGATATTGTTGGGTTTTCCAAACATACGCCGGAAACCCAGGCCAGCCAGTTGTCCACCCTCGAATTCGCGCTGAACATCGCCGAGGAGAGTTGCCGCCAGAAATTGCTACCGATCGAGATGAAACGGTCAACGACCGGTGATGGATTTTATGTTTGGAACAAAAAATCCGGACCTGACGCGGATATCGCACTGTTCGTCTTGATGTCTCTTTTTCTTACTTACTATGCTGGTTTGAAAAGGGTGATTAGGGAGAAGGACGCCACCCTCGAGTTAAGAACCGCAGCGGGAATCGGAAGCCACTATACGTTCTACAATCCCGGTCGAAATGTTTTCGAAAGTGAAGAATACATCGTTGGCGACGTGACCATTTCCGTCGCCCGGATCATCGGTAAGGCCAGGGCTAATCAGATCATCGTTAACGCCTTCAACCGACCAGGCCATGACACCAAGTTTACGTATTCCGCGGAAACGCTGCTTGCTTTAGCGGGTCGGGAATTGGAAAAATTTCACGGCATGTCCCTATTCGGCAATGCCATCGACCGATTCGCCTTCTACCTCACCGGCCCGAAACGCCAGAATGGAAGCTTCTTGAATCAGCGCATGCGGGTCATCGACAAGCACGGATTCGAGCATCTCTGCTACAACGCCAAAGTGAATGTTTTCGTTGACGCTGTGGAACCTTATTTCAGCGGCCTGCAGCATTCCGAACTTGCCGGCAAGCGCGCTCCGCCCGCCCCAGTGAAAGTGGCTGCGTCCTAAACGCACCCATTTCTGCCCATAATAGCTGGTTTTAGGGACGCATTAGCTGTCGAGTACGGCGTCGTCCATCCGGCAATCGTTGAGCGGCAACCCTTTAATTTTCGCCGCAACCAGATTGGCCTTTTCGAAGTTCGTCATTTGCAATCGACCCGTGTCTCCACCATCCTTCGAACGGATTGGAATTCCACCAACCGCCGCGTTGGACAAATTGGCTCGCCGCAAATTAGCTCCGGCCAAATTGGCGCCGATCAAAATTGCGTTACTCAGATCCACATCCATCATATCGCTGCCGCCGAAATTCGATAGCACCAGGATACAGGACTTCAGCCGCGCGCCCCGCAGTTTGCCGCCGCGCATGCGCACCCCGGTCATATCACGGCCACTCAGATCATGATATGAAAGGTCCATGCCGTCGAAGATAGCGCGGTGGCCGGATTCGCCATTGGAGTTGATCCACTCCTCATGTTGGTCGAGTTGATCGCGCACTTTTTCGGACATTTCACGATAAGCGACCGCTTCGGGTTCACCACCGATGTCGAGCTCGCTTCTGTCAAAACCAACGAGCAGGTCGTCGCTCATCTTGGCAGCCCGCATGCTCACGTTCTTCAGCGTGGCATTCGAAAGCAATACGCCGTTAAGGTCGCTTCCATTCAGGTTGGTATCGGTCAGCCGGGTATCGGAGAGATCCGCTCCCCGCAAGTTCGCATAGGAAAGGTCGACCCCGGAAAGGTCCGAACCAAACATCCTTGCGCCTTCCAGGTTCGCGCCGACCATGCTTGAGCCTTGAAAGTCCACATTGGACATTTTGGCCCTAGTTCCCGTGGCGTAATCCATCAGACACTGGGTCAGATCAGTACGCTCAGCGCCAAAGGATTGATCCCCGCCGGCGCCCAACATCACGCCACCCCGCAGATCCGCATCCGTCAGATTTGCCTTGGTGAGATTGGCGCCGCGCAACGAAGCGCCCCGCAAAACCGCGCCCGTTAAGTTGGCTTCCTGGAGATTAGTTTCGCGGAGTGCGGAGCCGAACAAATCGGCCTCGCTCAAATCAACACCCTGCATGTTCGCCCTGGTCAGATCGGTGCCGACCATCACCGCCTTCGAGAGCAGACCGCCCCTAAAATCCAACCCCTCAAGCTTCATCTTGGAAAGGTCGGCTTGCTTGCCGCCGCTCGCGTTTTTCAGCCATTTTCTATGGTCGGTCAAAAACGTCTGGAGAAATTCGAGTGAATCGCTATCGATCAGATGTCTGTCGAGTGCGTTAGCCACCGTCGTATATCGCCTGCGCGGCCCACCATCCCTGGGATGGTTCGTGGCCATTTCAATAAGGACGCAACTGTGCATCAGACTCGCAACGGTTGCAAGACCGTCGCCACCGATGCCTGCGCTGTCATACAATTTTAACTAATTTCGTTAAGCCGACCCAAATGCCCCTCGGTCACGGTAATCCCACCATTTTCGACTCTTTAATGAAGAGGCTAGTCACCAGACTAATCGCGCAGCAAAACGGGAGAACCGCCAGTCCGATACGATAATCCTCCAGCGCGTAGACCGGCGCTCCGTCCAACATTCCGCCATCCCAGAGAAAATCGAGCACGATTCCTACTAAGGGCTGCAGCACCGCCCCGCCGCCCACCGCGAAGGTATTGATCAACCCCAGGGAAGCACCGTTCAATTCCGGCGCGTTGCTTTCCTTAGCCAAGGCGAAACACAGGATCATCGAAGCCGAGAAACCGCCTTGCAAAAACAGCGTCGGCACGAGGATCGCCTCTGGCATGGCCGGCCATAACACCAGCGCCCCAGTGCTTAACGTCGCCGCCCCGGTGCCCAAAAGTATCAAAGGGCGCCGCCGCCCCATTCGGTCGGATATCCAACCCAGCAAGGGCGCCGCAACGGCCCATCCGACGAAGCCAATCGAGATCAATCCGGCGGCGTCGGTTTTATTCAAATCACGCGCGGCCATCAGAAACGGCACCCCCCAAAGGCCGCCAAAGGCCAACAGGGTACCGGTCAATCCGCCGGCGCTTATGGACGCCAGCCAGGTTTGTTTGTTGGAACCGACGATCCGCAGCGCGCGCCACATGGAAAATCCCTCGGATCTTCGACCTCCGACCGGGTCACGGACACAGACCAACAACAACACGGCAAGCAGCAGACCGGCGACGCCAAGCGCGATATTGGTCGAACGCCAACCGAATGTGGCGATCGCCAATCCCAAGGGCGCTTGGCCGGTGAAGCCACCCGCCGAGCCCAGCATCTGCGCCCAGCCGCCAAGCACCGCAAACCGCGCCGGAAACCAGCGCGCCGCCATGTTCAATGCGCTAACGAAACTAAAAGCCGCACCGGCGCCGATCAAGAAGCGACCGAGATAGGCGGTTGCAAGCGTCTCGCCAAGCGCGAAAACGATGGCGCCGATGCCGGTCACCGCGCAGGCCCCGGCGATAAAATAACGCAAACCAAAACGATCGATGAACAAGCCAACGGGGATTTGAAGCCCCGCATAAATGTAAAGATAGACCGCCGACAAGTTCCCGAGGATCGCCGCGCCAACGGCAAATTCCCGCATCAGATCATCGACCATTACCGCAGGCGACACCCGGAGAATGAAGGCATAGAAGAAAAACACCGCGCAGAACAGCCACCCGGCAGCGGCAAGCCGGACGTCAGGAATTGAAGGGCGCGGGGAGGTAGGCGTGGATGTCACGAGAAAACCAAATCAACCGGGCAAGGCCGACACCCTAGCCCAGAGTGTCGCCCCACAAAATCTGTAAGTTCACTCAATCGTTTGAGCGCTCTTCGAATTGATTTTCGCTTCGCATTGATCCTCGACGGCCAGTAGCCTCCCCTCGCCCGGCAAAACCAGCGCCGGACCGGCTATGAGGAAACGTTCGTGCGCCCGATCAGGCGCAACCGACGACGGTCACCCTATCCGCCAGCACCGCGCCCCGCGACGCCATGAAATAAAGCCCCATGTACTGCGTCACCTCGCCTGGATGGGCCAGGCTCTCCGGTAGGCCTAACGCCGTGGCGGCACTGCGCGGCAGGTCATAGGTCGCACAGCCCGGCGCATAAACGATGATATCGCCAAGCCCCGGCATCAGGTCGTGATTGCGAGCCGAAAGACTGGTCAACACAAAGTCCATCACGCAGATATCGGTGCAGATGCCGACCACCAGCAAGGCCTGAAGCTGATGCAGGTTCACCCAATCGACGACTGCGTTGGAGCCATCCGGTCGGATCGCACCAATAAAACCATTGATGCAATCCTTGCGCACCAGGGTGGTGTTCGTATCGGCTTGCAGCCACGTCAGTTCCGCCACCAGGTCTTCCTCGCCAGTGCCGACCTCGCAATGGGGCGGGTAAGGCGGTTCCGGCTTACCCGGTACATGGGTGTCGAGAAACGCTAAGATTTTCCAGCCCTTTTCGGTAAAGACCTGGGCTAGGCGGTCGGTCTCTCGGATCATTTCGGAAACTTGCGGGCTTTCGACCGGCGGCGCGAGGTTGCCGGCCCCGACCGTAGCAAAGCCATTCACCTCGTCAACGATCACCAGACCGGTTCGACGGGCGCCGATTTCTACCGCTCCGATGGAGAGCGGCATCGCCTCGGCCAACAGATCCGTCAGTGTCGCCTTCGCTGGTCCATCGGGCATCGGCGCCTCCCGGGCTGTCTATTCAGCTCAATGATCAGTGGGCGAGACCCGACCGGCAGAAA
>JAQBUJ010000228.1 GCA_027623845.1 Pseudomonadota bacterium | reverse complement strand
GTTTGGGGCCAGTGCCTTGTTTGGGGCCAGTGCCTTGTTTGGGGCCAGTGCCTTGTTTGGGGCCAGTGCTTGCGCCTCAATAGGCCCAGGCGCCGGCGCAGCTGACCTCATGCACGGTGACGGCGCCGGCGGCCAGTCCGACCACCGCCGGAGACCGGGCCCAACGCCGCAACCCCATCGAGGCCTTTTGGGCAAGGTCGCCTTGGGCTGGTTGATAATGCCCCTGAAACCGAGCGACCTCGCGCTCCCAGGCCTTGGCGATCGCCGCTTCATCCGCCGCTTTACTCAAGGGGCCGTCCATCGCCACGGCATCGACGCCACTGCGTTGGAGAAAACCGAACTGATCGATCAAGACATGACCGGTGGCCCGAATCTCGCCCTTGAACGCATGGCGGTCACGCAGCAATCGGGCCTGTGAGAAGGCGCGCCCGTCGTTGAATTTCGGCAAGACCAAGACGATCAACTCAATGCGTTGGAGATCCGCCGCGATCGCCTCGACGGCATCGCCAGGCTCCAGCTTTAGACCGAGGCGGGCGAAACCGGATAGGGCCGCAGCATGGGTCCTGAACTCATCCTGCGTCACCAGCAAGGGCGTGCTCGGCGCCACTTCCAGCGGATCGCCGCCGTCCAACGCCGTCCATTCATTCTCGATGATACGGCCGTCCTTAACGATCGGCATAGAGAGCCTCCTTGAATGGGTTGATGCCGGTGCGCCGGACCGTGTCGATGAACCGCTCGTCGGTCTGGCGGACCGCGCGGTAGGTTTGGATGATCGTGTCGACCGCCTCGACGACGCCGTCATAGGGCACCGACGGGCCGAGGATCTGGCCGATCGCCGCATCGTCATCGGCGGCGCCGCCGAGGGTGATTTGGTAGAACTCCTCGCCGTGCTTATCGACGCCAAGAATGCCGATATGGCCGGCATGATGGTGACCACAGGCGTTGATGCAGCCGGATATGTTGAGGGTGATCGGGCCGATCTCCTCGACCAGCGCCGGATCGGCGAAGTGACGGCTGATCCGCTGCGCCACCGGGATCGCTCTGGCGTTGGCGAGATTGCAATAATCCAGCCCCGGACAAGCGATGATGTCGGAGATCAAACCGACATTCGCGGTCCCAAGATCGGCTGCGACCAGCGCCTGCCAGACGGCGAACAGGTTGCTTTCACGCACATGCGGCAGCACCAAATTCTGTTCATGGGTGACTCTGATCTCGCCGCGGGCATATCGATCGGCGAGATCGGCGACCGCTTCCATCTGCTCCGCCGTCGCATCGCCGGGGATACCGCCGGCGGGCTTGAGCGAGATCGTCACGACCGCATGACCGGGGATCCGGTGGGTGAACAGATTGGACCGGCACCAGGCGGCGAAGTCCGGGCTTTGCAGTCGCGCCGCCGCGTATCCGCCATCGGCCAAGGCCGCCACCAGCAACGGCGGTGCGAAATGCGCTTCGATCCGGTGGATCTCGTCTTGTGGCAGGGTCAACGCGCCGCCGCGAATACGCTCCCATTCCGCCTCCACCGCCTCGGTGAACACGGCGGCGCCGGTCTCGGCCACCAGGATCTTGATCCTGGCTTTGTATAGATTGTCGCGCCGGCCCAGCAGATTATAGGTGCGCAGGACCGCTTCCAGATAAGACAATAAATGCTGTTTCGGCAGAAACTCGCGGATCGTGACGCCGACGATCGGGGTGCGCCCCTGGCCGCCGCCGACAATCACCTCGAAGCCAACCTCGCCCTCGGCGTTCCGCCGCATGCGCAGGCCGAT
Source organism: Pseudomonadota bacterium (assembly GCA_027623845.1). Taxonomy (GTDB): domain Bacteria; phylum Pseudomonadota; class Alphaproteobacteria; order Thalassobaculales; family Thalassobaculaceae; genus JADHLJ01. The sequence goes on along the minus strand of JAQBUJ010000228.1, from coordinate 4,149 downwards.
GTCATGAAACTTCACCGCCGTACGGTCGGCCTCAGCGCCGGTGACCGCGATCTTGAACTTGCGCGGCAGAAACGCGAATTCCGGGTGCAGGGTCGACCACTGGCGGATGATCTCGGCCCAGACGCGGGAGTCTTCGATCTCGTCGGCGGCGGCTCCGGAAAACGGATCGGCGGTGACGTTACGAATGCAATTACCGGAGGGCTGGATGGCGTGCATCTCGACCTCGGCGAGCGAGTCCAGGATGTCCGGTACGTCGACCAGCGCTGGCCAGTTGAACTGAATATTCTGGCGCGTGGTGAAATGGCCGTAACCCCGGTCCCAACGCCGCGCGATCAGCGCAAGACGGCGCATCTGGTCGGCCGATAACGTGCCGTAGGGAATCGCCACCCGCAGCATGTAGGCGTGCAGTTGCAGGTACAGCCCGTTCATCAGGCGGAGCGGTTTGAACTCGTCCTCGGTCAACGCGCCGGCCAGGCGCCGGGCGACCTGTTCGCGGAACTCGTTGGCGCGATCCTGGACGAAGGCATGGTCGAAGGCGTCATAGGCGTACATGGGTCAAACTCCCGAAGCGGCGGCGGGCATGTCGGTGCCGACGGTCGGACCGAGCGCCCGGATATGCTCGCGTTGGCTGATCGGGCGAAACCCACCGTCAAAGGCTTCAACGGTGAACAGATAGGGGCCGATGACCAGACGATCCTGGACGGCGGCGTCGGCGGCGGCCTGCAACTGCTCGACAGCGTTATCGGTCTTGGCGAAACGGGCGTCGCCGAGCTGCTCGACCCATTGGTCATCCCGGGCCAGATACAGCACCACCCCGTCCGTGAGCCGGTTCGCGGTCATTACTTGGATCGCCGGTTTTCGCATCATTGTTCTCCTGTTTTCCGCTGTCGTCAGCCAGCGGCGCGGCGCAGTGGCGCGGCGACCGGCATCAAGCCAGCCACTGCCGCTACCTCGCCAATAATCAACAGCGCCGGACCGGTAAGCGCCGCGCGCTCCACCAGAGCGCCAAGGTCGCTAAGGGTGCCGTGCAGCACCTGCTGATCGGTATGGGTGGCGCGGTCGATCACCGCCACCGGGGTGGAGCCTGCCCGTCCGGCGGCGATCGCCCGTGCGGCCACCTGGCCGGCGACGCTCAATCCCATATAGACCGCGACTGTGTGGTTTGCATTGCCGAGCAGCGTGTCGTCGAGGCTGTCCGCACCCTCGCTTCCGCCATGGCCGGTGATGAAGGTGACCGCCGAGGCGTGGTGGCGATGGGTAAGCGGGATTCCACTGGCCGCCGCCGCTCCCAGCGCCGCGGTGATGCCGGGAACGACTTCGACATCGATGCCGTGGGCGCGCAAAAAGTCCATTTCCTCGCCGCCGCGTCCGAACAGGAAAGGATCGCCGCCCTTGAGGCGCACGACCCGCTGTCCGGCTTTGGCCTGATCGGCGAGCAATTGGTTGATCTCGGCTTGACTGGATCGGTGATCGCCCTTGCGCTTGCCAACGTCGATCCGCGCCGCGTCCCGGCGCACCAAGTCAAGAACGCCATCGCCGATCAGCGCGTCATGCACCACCACATCGGCTTCCTGCAGCAGGCGCAACGCGCGCAGGGTCAACAGATCCGGATCGCCCGGTCCGGCGCCGACCAGGGCGACATTGCCAAGCGGCGGCGCGGACGGGTGCGGGGCGTTGATCAGGCGCAGCATCGCCTCGGTCGCGGCGGGTTCGTCACCGCGCAATACCCGCGAGCCGATGGGGCCGTCCAGCACCCGTTCCCAGAACGCCCGGCGAGCCGAGGGGGCGGTGACGGCCCGGGCGACAGCGCTGCGGAAACGCCCGGCGAAGCTGGCCAGACGGCCGATCCGCGATGGTAGCGCCGCCTCGATTTTCTCCCGCAGGCGGCGGACCAGCACCGGCGAATTACCGGCGCTGGCGACCGCAACCAGGATCGGGTCACGGTCGATGATGCCGGGGAAGATCACGCTGCACAGGTCCGGTCGATCGACGACGTTTACCGGGATGCCGGCCCGTCGGGCGGCGATTGAGATGGCCTTGGCCTCGGCTTCGTCGATCGCTGTTTCACTGATCTGGGCTTCACTTTCGCTTTCACTGGCGTTAGCGACGACGACAAGCGAGACATCCGTAAGGTCCATTGGCGTGAACCGGCGATTTTCGATCAGCAGTTCCTGGCGATCGGCTGCGGCGGCGATCTCCTCGGTCACCGTGTCGGCGAGAACCAACGGAATGGCTCCGGCTTTCAGCAGCAGGCGAATTTTCCGTGCGGCGGTCTCGGTCCCGCCGATCACCAGACAACGCCGTCCGGCGAGGTCGGCGAAAAGCGGTAAATATCTCATGCTCGCCTCGATAGGTTTTTCGGCGCGGCGGTGATCTTGGCCGGTTTATCCATGGCGGGCCGGGTCCGTTGCACGACGTCTCTCCTTTGAGCGCGTTGTCGGGCCCACGGGAGACTTACCCGTGGCGCTTTAGCGGTTGGTGACGCGGACGCAAGCTGCCCCTCAAATCGCCGCGATCTCCTTGCGGAGATGGAATATCCAGGAATATTCCTTCCGCTATTCATATTGAAATCTTTCCCATTCGCGCAATGGGGCTTGAAAAATAGAATAAATTTGTCGTTATATGGCCGGAGAGACGATCAATCATTCCATAACGGCGGGATTTGAGAATGGATGACACGGACCTGCGCATCCTGCGTGTCCTGCAGGAGGACAGTTCTCTTTCGGTGACCGACGTGGCGCGCGAAGTTGGGCTATCGGCCTCGCCTTGTTGGAAGCGAATCAACAAGCTCAGGGCCGACGGGGTGATCCGCCGGCAGACCGCGGTTCTGGATGCCGAACAACTGGGCTTTGGTCTGACGGTCTTCATGGAATTGCGTACCGGCGAGCATTCCGTCGATTGGCTGAGAAGCTTCGCCGAGACCGTCCGGGCGATGCCCGAGGTGATGGAATTTCACCGCATGGCCGGCGAGGTCGACTATCTGCTGAAGGTCGTGGTGGCGGATATGAAACGCTTTGATGAGTTTTACAAACGCTTGGTGGAGACCACGTCGTTGGCCGAGGTCACCTCGCGGTTTTCCATGGAATCGATCAAACAAACAACGGCGCTGCCGATTTGATTGAAAATCCAGATGTCACGTTCATCCCTAGGCCGGATCGCCCGGCGGGTTATGATGCGGCAAACCCAAAAGGATCGAGGACCCGATGAAGGCAATTTACATGGAAACCCAGGGTGCCCCCGAGGTGCTGAAATTTGGCGAGCAGCCGGACCCGGTCGCCGGGCCCGGCATGGTGGTGTGCGACGTGCACACCGCCTCGGTGAACGCCGCCGACTGGAAGGTCAGAGCCGGCGGCTATGAGGGCGGGCCGATCGAGACCTTCCCCTATATCCTTGGGCGGGATTTCTCCGGGGTGGTCAGTGCGGTGGGCGAGGGCGCCGATCTGGCTGTCGGTGATGAAGTTTTCGGCGTGCTCGACGTTGGCCAGGAAGGCGCCTATGCCGAGAAGGTCGCGGTCAAATCCTCGATCCTGGCGCGCAAGCCGGCTGGCCTCAGCCATGTCGACGCCGCGGCGATCGCGCTAACCGGTCTTACCGCCAAGATCAGCATCGAGGACACCATCAAGCTGCAACCCGGTGAGACCATCCTGATTCAGGGCGGCGCCGGCGGGGTCGCCAGCATGGCGATCCAGATCGCCAAACATATCGGCGCCAAGGTGATCACCACCGCCAGCCCGTCGAACCACGCCTATCTGCTGGGTCTCGGCGCCGATGAGGTGATCGACTACAACAGCGTCGATTTCACCACCGTTCTGTCGGACATCGATGCGGTGTTCGAAACCGCCGGCGAGGATGTGGCGATGCGCTCGTTCGCCGTGCTGCGCCCAGGCGGCCGGGCGGCCTTCATTGCTTCCGGCCCGCAGGCCCCGACCCCGCCGCGCGATGATGTCGACTCGCTCCGCCCGGCGGTTGGGCGTGATCGTCCGCACCTGCAACGGGTCCTCGACCTGCTCGCCGCCGGCGCGATCAAAGTACCCGAGGTAACGGTCTACCCGCTCTCTGAAGCGGTGGCCGCGCACCGGGTCAGCGAGGCTCGGCATCTGAAAGGAAAGTTGGTGTTCCAGGTGCGTTAATCGGCGCAGTCGAGGCTCG
>JAQBUJ010000227.1 GCA_027623845.1 Pseudomonadota bacterium | reverse complement strand
CCAGAACGCCGTCAGCATTCCCGTCCCAGCGAGCATGAAACAGGAGATCGCAAAGGCCGCCAGGCCGAAGGAAATCGTATAGACCGGCCGGATCATCGTCGAAAGCCGGCCAGCGATCGGGAACACCAGCATCGAGGCGATGCCGCCGGGCAGCAGCATCAGCCCGGCCTTCAAGGCGGTGTAGCCCTGAACCGTCTGCACCATCACCGGAACAATATACAGCGATCCGAACATCCCGGCGCCGAACGCAAAGGCGATGATCGCCGAGGCGACATAGGTCCAATAGCGGAACAGCTTGAGCTGCAGCAGCGGCGCCGGACTGCTGGCCTCTCGAACCAGGAAGGCGAGCATCGAGCTGGCCGAGGCGAACAGCATGAAAAACACCGAATTGGAGCCCCAGCCGTCACGTTGCCCAGCACTGATGCCATTCAAAAACAGCATGATCGCCGCCGTCACCAGGATGAAGCTCAGCAGGTTGAACGGCGCACGCGTCGAGGTCTCATCGCGGCCGGGCATGAAAATCGCGGCCAGACCGGCGGCGATGAACATGATCGGCACCGGCGCGGCGAAGACGAACCGCCAATGCACCACATCGATGATCAGCCCGCCCAACACCGGCCCGATGGTTGGACCGAAGACGATGCCCATGCCGAACCAGCCCATCGCCTTGCCGCGTTCCTCCGGCGCATAAGCCAGAAACACCGTGCTCATCGCCAGGGGTTGAATAATCCCGGCGCAGAGACCCTGCATGATCCTGGCCGCGACAATGCCCTCGAAGGTCGGCGCATATTGTCCGGCGAAAGCGGTGACCGAGAACAGCGCCAGCGCCCCGATAAAGACATTGCGTGGGCCGAAATTAGTCACCAACCAGGCGTTCAGCAGCATGCCCGCGGTCATTGCCGATAAAAAGCCGGTGGAAATCCAATGCGCCCGGTCTTGGCCGATGCCGAACGCCCCCATGATGTCGGGAATCGCCACATTGACCATGGTCGACGACATGATCATCGAGATCATGGCGATCATCGCGGTAATGGTGACGCCAGCCTTGTTGATTGGTTTGGTTATTGGCCGGGGTTTTGGCCCGGGGTTTGGCTGGGGCTTTGGCTGGGGCGCGGCCCCCTCGGTGGTTACCGCAACCATGACCACAAGTCGCCGGCGGTCCCGTCATCGACGAAGATTTCGACCATCATCCCCGGCTTCAACAGGCCTTGACGTTGCTCAAGATCGATTCGGACCTCGATACGCTGGGTGATTTTCGTAAAGGTGCCGGACTCGTTCAATCGCGGCAAAAGCGCGAACTGGCTGGTCGCCGCATCGCCTATCCGGCTCACTTTGCCCTCGAAATCGATATCCGGATAGGCGTCCACCTCGACCCGCACCGGCAATCCAACCGCAAGACGTCCGACCTCGGTTTCGCGGATATTGCTCTCGACCCAAATCCGCTCCGGGTCATGCAGGACCACTACCCGCTGTCCCGAGGACAGATATTCGCCCGGCTGCACGAAAGTCCGGCCGATCACGCCATTGATCGGGCTGGCGATCCTGCGATCGGAGATATCAATGCGTTGGCGTTCGATCCGGGTTTCGATCTCCGCGACTTGCGCTTCCAACTCGGCGAGTTCGGCCTTCTTGACCATCAATCGCGCCCGATCCGCAACCGCTTCGTCGAGCAGCGATTTGGCGGTGGTGATCTCCGCCCCGGCTTTTTGAAATTCCTGCCGCGATTTCAGAAAATCAGTTCTCGCCCGGTCCAGCCGCGAGGTCGACACGGCCCCGGATTTGGCCAGTTTCTCGACCCGGCGAAAGTCGTTCTCGGCGAAGGTCTGCTCCAGGGCGTAGACGTTCTGATTAGCCTCGCTCTCGGCCAGCTTCGAGCGGGCGCTGCGGATCCGGGACTCGGTCTGCGCGCCGATCATCCGGGTCTCGGCCTCGACCCGGGCCAATTCAGCCAGGGCGGTCTTACGCTCGGCCTCGGTCTCGTTGAGGCCGAGGGTCACAGAGCGGGCGTCGATCACCGCCAAGGTCTGCCCCTTGGTAACCCGGTCCCCCTCACCGACCAGCAATTCACTCAACCGTCCATCGACCTCGCTGCTCACCGAGATCAGATCCGCCATAATCCGAGCGTCGGTTTCATGCACGAACAAAACCGCCGTGCGGGCCCATTGCACCGCCCATAAACCCATCGCGATCAGCAAGGTCGTCAGCAACAGCCCCCGGGCCACCGCGAACAACAGCTTGCCGCGCCTGGGGCCCGCTTCAGCCGTTTCCAGACTCGGGACGTTCGGGTCGGGAAGGGCCGGGTCGGGAGTGGTCGGGCTGGGGGGAGACTTCAAGACATCATCCTGTTTCGGCGCGAGTTGATTCATAACGGCGCCTCGCCCACCCTGTACTCGCCAGGCTCAATAACAAATTTAAAAAAAACGTTCTTCATACACATAGCTTCATTTGAATGCGGATGGGTGGTTTTTTAAACACCCCTGCCTAGCGCGTCACCAGCCAAAGTCTACGCCTGTTCAATCACCATGCCCATGGTTTATCGACATTGTGCCTAGTGGATTGATTCCAACATTTGGAACCCACGGTTTCTTGCGGCGATGATATCGTCGGGGTCGGCTCTCCAGACGAAGGGTTTTGCGTCGTTGACGTTGTATTCTGCGATGAAGCGGTTGATGGCGGCCTGCAGGTCGACCAGACACCGAAAGACGCCATGCTTGAGCCGCCGCCGGGTCAGCTTGGCGAAGAAGCCCTCGACGGCGTTCAACCAGGACGCTGATGTCGGTGTGAAGTGGAAGGTCCAGCGCGGGTGGCGGGTCAGCCAGGCCCGGACCTTGTCCTTCTTGTGCGCCGCGTAGTTGTCGAGGATCACGTGGATAGCCTTTTCCTTCGGCACCTCGCGCTCGATGCGATTGAGGAAGCGGATAAACTCCTGGTGGCGATGGCGCGACATGTTCTGGCCGATCACCGTGCCATCCAGCACGTTGAGCGCGGCGAACAATGTCGTGGTGCCGTTCCGCTTGTAGTCGTGGGTCATCGTGGCGCCCCGCCCCTTCTTCAAGGGCAACCCCGGTTGCGTGCGATCAAGCGCTTGGATCTGCGACTTCTCATCAATTGACAGCACCACCGCATGGGCTGGTGGCGCCACGTAGAGGCCGACGATATCGGTGAGTTTAGCGACGAAGGCCGGATCGTTGGAAAGTTTGAAGTTCCGCCAACGATGCGGCGCAAGGCCATGCGCTTTCCATATTGACTGAACCGTCGACGCCGCGACGCCGGCCATCTTGGCCATGGCCCGCAGTGTCCAATGCGTCGCCTCGTGCGGTGGTGGCTCAAGTGTCAGGCGGACGATCTCGGCGGTCCGATCGGCGGCGATCGGCGCAATGCCCGGGGGACGCGACTTGTCACGCAGTAGCCCGTCGACGCCGTCGGTCATGAACCGCTCCTGCCAGCGCCACACGCAGGTCTTCGACTTGCCGGTCTCGGCCATGATCGCCGAGGTGCCAAAGCCATCGGCGCTCAACAAGATGATCCGTGCCCGCCAGACATGTTTCTGGGGGCTCTTCGGGTCCGCGACGACCGCGCGCAATCGCTGGTGGCCGCCGATGGATAACTCAAAGGATATACCGCTCCGCATGCAAAAGACTCGCATGCCCAATCACAAAAGGGAATCATCCCAGGGATTCTTTTGATGCGATCAATCCACTAGCTTGGAGCAGACCACACCGGGCTTTGCGCAGACCGCACCGGATCCCCGCCATCCCTCAAGGGGTCGGACGGCGCTTGACGATCCAGGGAGTTTCCATGGTCATAACCACCTCGTCGTTCTGATTGATCGTCGATGTCAGGGTTCGCACGTTGCCGATCTCAGGGCGTGAACGCGACTCCTTAAGCGCCAGAACTTCCATCGTCGCCCGAATAGTATCGCCCGGCCGCACCGGCTGCATCCAACGGACGCTATCGATGCCATGGGCGCCGACGCAGGTCGCCTGAAATCCATTGGCTTGATAGAACAGCCGGAAGGTCACCGCGATGGTCAGAAAACCACTGGAGATCAGGCCGCCGAACATCGACTCCTCAGCCGCCGGCTTGCTGATATGAAACGGTTGCGGATCGTATTTCCAGGCGAACTCTATGATCTCGCTTTCGGTGATGGTTTTCGAGAAGCTCTCGAATGTGTCACCAACGGAGATATCTTCGAAATAAATCGGCGCGTGCATGCGTCCTGCCATCCTTACTGGTAATACGACTTTGCTGGTCGGGTTGTGCGGCACCGCCAAGTCTGACCGGGATCTATACGGAGTGCGCTAAAGTTTGAACAGCGCGTCGGCGGCCGAGCTGACAGTATGCTTCGACTGGATCATCGCTTCGGCCCGAGCGATCTCGGTGCGCATCCGCTCAATATATTCCTCAAGATCCTCAATGTTCCAACCGCTGAGGTCCTTCGGCTTGGCGACCGCGTTTCTTGGTTCCAAATCCTCGATGTCCATGCTCGCCCCTTTCTTATCGCGACCTTTGGTCCAGATGATGCGTGCGTCACGCTGCTCTTCGTGTTTGATAAGCGTGACAATTTCCTTATATAATCCTGTTCCTTATATGACCCTGCTCCAGATGCAATTTCTCCATCGATATGATCGAGTGATGGTCCGCCAACAAGAAGGCCGCTTGACGGCGGAAAAGGAGACGTGATGACACAACCGTTAATGCCCAAGGCAACCGCCGTCTGGTTGATCGACCACACGGCGCTTTCGTTCCAGCAGATCGCCGATTTCTGCCAGCTTCATGTGCTGGAAGTTCAAGCCATCGCCGATGGCGAGGTCAGCGCCGGCATGCAGGGATTCGACCCGGTCACCAATGGCCAGCTGACCCGCGAGGAGATTGAACGCTGCGCCGGCAAGCCGGAGCTGCGCATGGTCATGCAGAAGAGCAATCTACCGAAGGCGGCGATCAAGAGCAAAGGGCCGAAATACGTGCCTATTTCCAAGCGCGGCGACAAGCCCGACGCCATCGCCTGGTTGCTCAAGCACCATCCCGAGTTGAAGGATTCCCAGGTCGCCCGTCTCGTCGGCACGACCAAGGACACCATCAACAAGGTGCGCGATCGTACCCATTGGAATTCGCAGAATATCGCCGCGCGCCACCCGGTCCTGCTGGGTCTTTGCCCGCAACAGGATCTGGAAACGGCAGTGGTCAAGGCCGGCGGTAAAACCGCGTCGCCGGAAAGCCAGCTAGCGTCGATCTCAGAGGCACCGTAGCATCCGGGATGCGGGACCGTCGTCAGTCGCGCGACCCTATCCGGTTCTGCCTGGTCTCTACCTGGTCTCTGTTAGGGCAACTCAGCCAGTCGCGGCATATCCGGTTGACGTACTCCGGGCGTGGCGTGTTTCGCCGAGCGCTCAGTGCGGGGCGTCTTGCCGAAACATTCACGATAGCATTTCGAGAAATGGCTGGCCGAGACGAAGCCGCAAGCCAGCGCCACCGACAGGATCGACAAGGTGGTCTGCAAGAGCAGTTGTCGGGCCCGCTGTAGCCGCAGGTTGAGATAATAGCGGGTCGGCGTCGCTCCCAGATATTTGCGGAATAATCGTTCCAGCTGCCGGGTGGACAGGCTGGCGCGCTGGGCCAATTCGGTCTGGCTGAGCGGCTCCTCAAGATTGCCTTCCATCTCGCTGATAACCGCGATCAACTTCGGGTGACTGACCCCAAGGCGGGTGCGCAATTCCATACGCTTGTGGTCGTGCGGCTCGCGGATACGATCATGGATGAATTGCTCCGACACATCATTGGCGATGGCCTGACCATGTTGCCGACCGATCAGATGCAGCATCATATCGAGCGCCGCCGTGCCGCCGGAGCAAGTCACCCGGTCCCGGTCGATCTCGTAGATATTCGAGGACACTTCGATTTCGGGAAACTCCTCG
>JAQBUJ010000226.1 GCA_027623845.1 Pseudomonadota bacterium | reverse complement strand
ATCCCTCGCGAGTCAGCCTCAGCGCAAATTGGTATAAGCGCCCGCGGCGGTCTTCAAGATTAAGCGCCTGCGGCGACCCTCAAGGCTGGCCGGCGGCGGCCATCACCATAGAGATGAAGTGGCGCGACGCGCCGCGTCCTTTTATGCGTGGGTTTTGAGGGTCAGGATTATCAGTCACACTTCTCTGCAATAAAGAAAAATTAAACAGGGAGGTATCGACTCATGTATTTCACAAAGACTCTAAAAGGGCTCGGTCTTGGCTTGGTGACGGCGGCGGCGTTGACGTTTGCGGCGCAGGCGCAGGCCAAGGAAATCAAGATAGGCGTGATCTACGATTACACTGGCCCATTGGCGGCTGGTGGTTCGTCCCTGCATGCGCTCGGCGCGAAGATCATGATCGATTACTTCAATTCCAAAGGCGGCGTCGAAGGCTATAAAATCAACGCGATCTATGCCGACGCACAGTCGAAGCCGGAGATCGCGATTAACGAAGCGGTCCGCCTGATCGAGCAGGAAAAGGTCGACATGCTGCTGGGCTTTTACTCCAGCGCCCAGTGCGTGCCGGTTTCGGCCAAGGTCGATGCGCTGAAGAAATTCATGTGGATCACCACCTGCATCTCGCCGGCGGTGCTCAAGGATCGGCATCTTGAGTATGTCTATCGGATTCAACCGCATGGCGGCATGTTCGGCACCACGTCGCCGGATTTCGTGGCCAATTACGCCAAGTCCAAGCTTGGCACCGACCCGAAAGATCTGAAGGTCGCGATCATTCATGAGGACGGCCCCTATGGCAGCGGTGTCGCCGCTGGTAATGAGGCGGGGTCGAAACAACATGGTTTCAAAGTTGTTCTCAAAGAGGGTTATTCAGCGACGGCGCCGGATCTTTCCTCGCTGGTCACCAAACTCAAGCGGGCCCGCCCGGACGTGATTTTCCATACCGGTTACAACCCGGATATCACGCTGTTCCTGCGCCAAAGCCGCGAGCTGGGTCTGCGCTGGAAGGCGTTGATCGGTCATGGCGCCGGTTATGGTGTGCCGGACAAGCTCTATGCGACCTTCGGCGACGACGCCAACTACATCTACAACGTCGACCCGGTGTCGATTTGGCTGATCGATCCGAAGACCCTGACGGCGGGTCTTGGCGATATCACGCAGATGGTTGGCGCCGAATACAAAAAGGTGCACCCCGACGTGAAGGCGCTCTCGGCGCATGTCGGCATGTCGGCCAGCAACACCTACACGTTCTTCGACGACGTGCTGCCGCGCGCTATCAAGAATCATGGCGGGATCACCCCGGACGCATTGCGCCAGGCCGCCGCCGAAACCGATATTCCGGTCGGCGGTACGCTGATGGGCTATGGAGTGAAGTTCCAACCGAAGGACTCAAGCATGTCCGGGCAGAACGAACGGGCGGCGCCGGTGGTGGTGCAGTATATCGACGGCAAGGTGAAGATCGTCTGGCCATTGCCGCTGCAGACCGTTGATCCGGTTATGCCGCTGCCGAAAACCTCGCCCTACGCTAAGTAATCGGCATGAGCGATCGTTCCTCTAACCGGTCGGTCGTGGCTGTCTTGTCTGGAAAAGGTGCGTAACAGCCATGGCCGAACCGATTCTCGCCGTCGAGGCGCTTGTTAAGCGCTTCGGCGGTTTTACCGCCGTCGATAAGGTCTCTTTTCAGGTCGAGAAAGGCGAAATCCTTGGCCTGATCGGACCGAATGGGTCTGGTAAGAGCACGATCTTCAACATGGTCTCTGGGGCGCTCAAGCCGACCGAAGGCTCGGTGCGTTTCAAGGGCAAGGAGATCGGCGGCAATCTGCCGAACCGTATCTGCCATGCCGGGATCGGGCGGACTTTCCAGATACCCAGGCCGATCCACCGGCTGTCGGTTCTGGAAAATATCGTCGTCGCCGGATTTTATGGCCAGGACGGGATTGGCTCTCGCAAGGCGGCTTTCGAAGCGGCGGAGCGGGCCTTGGATCTGGTCGGCCTGCCAACCGATCCGCATGCCAGCGTTTCGACCTTGGGCGCGGCCGGGCTGAAGAAGCTTGAATTGGCCCGTGCCCTGGCCACCGGACCGGAGCTTTTGCTGGCTGATGAAAGCCTCGGCGGCCTCGACAACTCAGAGATGGATCAAGCGGCGGATATGCTGAAACGCATCCGCACCGAGATGGGCATCACGATCATCTGGGTCGAGCATATCATGGGGGTCCTCATGCGCGTGGTCGATCGGGTGATGGTGTTGGATCACGGTGAAAAGATCTCCGAGGGTTTGCCAAGCGAAGTCGCGCACGACCCCAAGGTGATCGAGGTCTATCTCGGCACTGATTCCGATGACGCCCAGGCTTCGGCAGCATCGGGAGAAGCGTCCGGGGCAACTTCAGGCGCGGCGCTCTAACATGCCAGATGCCCCCGATCGGAACATCCCATCATGGACGAAAAGAGATTCAGCCCATGCTTGAATTGAAGGGCGTGAACGCCGGATACGGGTCATTCCAGGCGCTGTTTGACATCTCGATCGAAGTAAACGCCGGCGAGGCGGTGGCGGTGATCGGCCCGAACGGCGCCGGCAAGACCACGCTGATGCGGGTGATCTCCGGAATGACCGCGCCGTTTTCAGGGTCGCTGACCATGGAAGGGGCCTCGCTGACGACGGTGCCGCCGCACGAAATTGTCGAGATGGGCGTGGCTCATGTGCCGGAGAACCGGCGGCTGTTCCCCGGAATGACGGTCGAGGACAACTTGAAACTCGGGGCCTTCGCGCCGACCGCGCGGACCAAAAGCGCCCAAAGTTTGGAATTCGTCTACGAGTTGTTTCCGCGCATGCGTGAGCGACGGACGCAGCTTGCCGGCACGATGTCCGGGGGTGAACAACAGATGTGCGCCATCGGGCGGGCGCTGATGTCGGGACCGAAGTTATTGTTGATGGATGAGCCCTCGGCTGGCTTGGCGCCGGTCGTGGTGCAGCAGGTTTTCGGCTTGGTGCGGCGGATCCGCCAAGAGGGATATACCGTGCTGATCGTCGAACAGAACGTACAGCAGGTCCTGAAGGTGGCCGATCGGGCCTATCTGCTTGAGGCCGGCCAGCTGATTGACAGCGGCAATGCCGCCGATCTGCTGAAAAGCGAAAGCGTGCGCAAAGCCTATATGGGCATTTGAGGCGACGGCGAGGGAACAGGGTTCATGGACGGCATTTTTGACATTTTCCTGGTCGAGGCACTGATTAACGGCGTGCTGTTCGGCGGCGTGTTGGCGCTGCTGTCGCTTGGGCTGAACCTGATCTTCGGCGTCGTTGACGTGGTCTGGATCTGCTATGCCGAATTGGTGATGTTTGGCATGTACACGATGTACTGGCTGAACGGCGTCTATGATGTCCCGATCCTCCTGGCGGCGCTGGCGGCGATCGGGGTCGTGGCGATTCTCGGCCTGCTGGTGCATGTGTTGGTAATCGCGCCGATCCTTGGTTCTCCACCGATCAATCAGCTATTGGCGACGGGCGGTCTGCTGTTCTTTTTCCAGAGCGTCGCGACTTTGATGTGGGGGATCGAGTTCAAGAACCTCGGTCTGCGTCTGCCGATCCTGGAATATAACGAAATGTATTTCAGCTATGCCCGTCTGCTGGCGTTCGGGGTGGCGTTGATCGGGATGGTGGGCTCTACCTTTTCCTGACCAAGACCTATATCGGCGCTGCGATCCGGGCGATCAGCCAGGATCGTGAGATCATGGTGCTCATGGGCGTTGATTCCCGGAAGGTCTATTGGGTGACGGCGCTGGTCGGCGGCGGTCTGGCCGGATTGGCGTCCTGTCTGCTGGTGCTGCAATACGACGTGCATCCGTTTGTCGGCATAACTTTCGGGCCGATCACCTTCATCATTTGCGTGCTTGGCGGCCTGGGCAACAGGCTCGGCGGCTTCATCGGCGCCTTTATCCTAAGCCTAATCATTAGTGTTGGCGGTCTCTACGCCGAACTGGAATGGGGTTACGTGATGGCGTTCGTCTTCTTCATCGTCATGATGTTCGTGCGCCCGCAAGGCCTGTTGGGGAATAAGTGATGAAAAAGCTGCTTCCCTACGTCATTGGCCTGGTTATGGTCTCCGTGCCGTTCATTGGCACGCCGCAATACCCGTTACATCTGATGATCGTTATTCTGATCTGGTCGATTGTCTATACGTCCTGGTCGCTGATGGGGCGGTTCGGTTTGGTGTCGCTTGGTCATGGCGCCTTCATGACCGTCGGCGCTTATGTGACCGCTCTGCTCTGGAATTTTGGCGGAATCTCACCGTGGATCGGCATTCCGGCGTCCTTGCTGACGGCGGCGGCGCTGGCTTTCATTGTCGCTTATCCCTGCTTTCAATTCCGCATCGTCGGCCATTATTTCGCGCTGGTGACCTTGGCGCTGAGTGAGGTGGTGCGCTTGATCATCATGGCGACCCGCGATTATACCGGCGGCTCGCTCGGCTTCACCCCGAACCGGGAAGGCGATGGGAACTCGTTATACGCGCTGCAATTCGCCGATAAGGAGACCTTCTATCTGCTTGTGCTGGGCGGCTGGGCGCTTAGCCTGTTGATCTGGAAACTGGTTGACCGATCGATGATGCGCTACGCGCTGGACGCGATCTCCGAGGATGAGGAATCTTCCGCCGCCGCCGGCATCTACGTCACCCGGACCAAACTCAAGATCACCGTGTTGAGCGCGATGATGACGGCCTTGGGCGGGGCGTTCTATTGCCAGTATCAAATGTTCGTGGCGCCTGATGTGGTCGGTGGGATCGGCATTTCACTGCAGATCATCTTCGCGGTGGTGGTCGGGGGTCTCTACACCTGGATGGGGCCGACCATCGGGGCGATCATAACCATCATGATGACCGAGATTTTTCGCAATATCATCACCGACCTTCGCACCGAAGGCATTGATCTGGCGGGGTTGGACACCACGGTTTATGGCTTGATGCTGGTGCTGTTCATCATCTTCCTGCCCAAGGGTATTCTGGGTGAGCTGCTTGACCGTTTGGCCGGTGGCCGGGCGAAAAAGCAAGAACCGGCGACCCGATCCGCCGATAGTGGCTAGCCAATTCGCTATTGGCCGTCTTGGGCCGGGGATGCTATGGCCCCACCCAGTTGATCCAAGGGGTGATCCTGCGGCCCAATAGAGACAGGTGATCATGATCGGCGACCCTAGTCCTGCGCCCAATTCCGCGTCTAATAGAGGGGCCAGCTCTGTAATGGCGCTGGCGCTGGGCGAAGCGCGCGCGGCGGCAGCGCGCGGAGAAGTGCCGGTTGGGGCGGTGATCACCGATGCGCGGACCGGAGCGGTGTTGGCCCGCGCCGGCAATCGGGTTGAGGAATTGGCCGACCCGACCGCTCATGCCGAGATACTGGTGATCCGCGCCGCCGCCGCCGCGCGCGGCGAGGCGCGGCTTACCGATTGCGATCTGACAGTGACCCTGGAGCCTTGTGCCATGTGTGCCCAGGCGATCGCCTTTGCCCGCTTACGACGGGTGGTCTTCGCCGCCTATGACCCAAAGGGCGGCGGGGTCGAGCATGGGGCCAGGATCTTCGCCCAACCCGGTTGCAATCACCGCCCGGAAGTTGTCGGCGGGGTCGAGGAATCTGAGGCCGGCGGCCTGTTGAAGGCGTTTTTTCAGCAACGGCGATAGCCCGAACCAAAGGAGAGCGGCGACGGTGGTTAACCGCGCCGGCTAACCCGCTATCTAGGCAGGCCCCGAACGACCACCTTTCGTGGCTTCGCCGCAAGCAATCTCAAAGCCGACATCAGGCATCGGTTCACCGTGGATGCGCTAACCAAACGCGATCGAAAGCGCGTGCTTGCAAGGGCGGCTTGGCCGGGGCAAATATGGGCGAATCTATTTATCCCGGAGGAGTTGGCCATGGTGCAGGAGATTGTAATCGCGGGCGGTAAGCGCACGCCGTTCGGGGATTTCGGCAAATCGCTGAAGGA
>JAQBUJ010000225.1 GCA_027623845.1 Pseudomonadota bacterium | reverse complement strand
CAGCATGGGATGAAGACTTCCTTCAAAGCGTAATTTGCAACTGAATTTGTTCACCCGATTCCCCTGCGGCATTCTTTGCGGTTGCCGCATGTAGCATTGCAAGTGGGATCAAACACGCCGCCGCGGCGATCAGGTGTTTCAGGCTATGGCCGCTGATGCCGCCGCCGGTGATCACGAAGATCTGATGATCGAGCCGGGCGCAGAGGATCGCCAAGCCGTAAACCAGAGCCGTTGCGGCCAGATACCAGCCATCGGTGTAGCGGTGTTCGGGGTTTAGCCGGCATATCAACGGCAGGATCAGCATCGGGCCGAATTGAACCAGGCCATAGGGTCGCAGGTCGCCCTGGCCGGCGCTTTCGGACCAGCGCCAATAGACCAGGCTGGCGACCCCAAACGCGATGGCAACCGCCAGCACCCACAGGCTCCCGGCGTTGCGGTTGACTCTGTCGGCCCAGAACGCAGCGAAGAACGCCATGAAAGCCACACTCATCGGCAATCGATCCCAGAACAATCGCTCGGTCGTTGGCTGCCAGTGGTAGTAGCCGGAACCGAGGCCGATCACGGCTACGGCGAGGAAGAACACCCGGTAGGCAAGGCCGTCTCCCGGCTGCTCGAAAAGCGTCTGCGACCGGGCGCCGGTCACCCCGCCTAGGCCGATCAACCCGGCCAAGGTGAGCGCCAGACTGCTGATGACGTCGCCGAAATGCGGAACATCGGCGAAAGTCCGGATGTCGGCGAACAAATGATAGGCCGGGTCCTGGGGTATGGGTGGGACGAAGAACGCCAACACGACAATCAGCAGCGCAACGGCGGTTAATAATCCGAGATTATTCCCGCCCTTGCCTGTCATCCCGGTCCGCTCCTTCAGTTTTTGCCGGCATCCACCTTAGCGACCAATTCGCGAACCCGGGGGATCAGCTCGGCGCCATATTGCTCGGCGTCCGGACGCGGGTCATAGCCCCGGACCAACAGGCTGGTGGCGCCGAGCTTATAGTATTCGACCATCGCTTCGGCCACGGTATCGGGCGTGCCGACCAGGGCGGTTGAATTGCCGCGCGCGCCGGTGGCCACCGCCAGTTTGGTCCACAAGCAACTGTCATGCACTTCGCCCTCGGCCGCCGCCGCCAACAGGCGCTGAGAGCCGATATTGTCCGGGCGCGGTGCCGGCTTGCCGCCACGGGCTTGCATCACCCGGTGATAAATTTCGTTCGCCCGATCCCAGACTTTGTCCTCGGTCTCGGCCAGGATCGGTCGGGTCGATAGGCTAAAGGTGGGGTTGGCCCCGTTTGAACCTTCGGTCACTCGGGTCATGAAATTAGCGGTCTCCTTGAGCGGTTCACCCCAGAGCATGAAAACGTCAAGCTCCGGCGCCAACGCTGCAATCGCCGCGTCCGAACCGCCGCCGCCATAAATCGGGATATGCGGCTGCTGATGACAGCGGATTTCCGAGTAGGTGCCCTGGGTCCGGTAGAACTCGCCAGCATGATCGAACGGCTTGGCCTCGGTCCAGGTGCGGCGCAACAGCTGGATATACTCGGTTGAGCGGCGATACCGCATGGCGTGGTCGGAATGATCCGCATCCATGGCCTGTTCGGCGTCGCTGCCGCCGGCGATGATGTGCACCGCCAGCCGGCCGCCGCATAGCTGATCCAAGGTCGCCAGCTTGCGCGCCGCCAGCGGCGGGGCGACGAAGCCCGGACGATGCGCCAGCAAAAACCCCAACCGCTCGGTTACCGCCGCGCCGTGGGCGCCGATCAGGAAGCCGTCCGGCGCGTCGGAAAAATAGCCGATCAGCACCCGGTCAAAATCCGCTCGCTCATGTAACCGCGCGGTCTCGGCGACCGTGGCGGCATCGAATGGCGGGATCATTTCCGAGGACACGCGCGGCGCGATCCAACCGATCATTTCAACAGGCATGGGCGGGACCTTGCTGGGCAATTGATGACGCCCCCATGGTGGAACGCAATATTGGCTGCTGCAAGGCCGGAGGTCAGGATCGTCTGCTGCTTGGGCGATGGGATGCGAGTTGACCGGAGCGATTGATGCCGTGACGTCCCGTACGGTACCGTCCCGTCAGTTTAGCCGGTGAAAAATATATTGATCCTTATGTCTTGCGCAGGTGTCGCCATCTGGTACACCAGATGCCATATACCTGAATGCAAAATTCGATGATGTCAGTTGGGGAATTTTGATGAGCGCGGCGACGGCGACACAAGGTGTGGCTTCAAGCCCGGTGGCCTTGGAGCCCGTTGCGCGGAATTTCAGTCTTAAGGACCATGTCTACGGACAATTGCGTCAAGCGATCATCGACGCCCGGATCTATGACGAAGCCACGGATCTGCGCCTGGATGAGCGCGGCCTCGCCGAGCAGCTTGGCATTTCCCGAACCCCGGTGCGCGAGGCGCTGGCCCGGCTGGCGCAGGACGGGTTGGTCGAAATTCAACCGCGCAAGGGTGTGTTCATCCTGCGGAAGACCCGGGACGAGATCCTAGAGATGATCACCGTCTGGGCGGCGCTGGAAAGCATGGCCGCAAGGCTCGCCGCCACGCGGGCCAGCGACGCGGAGATCGCCTCACTGCGGCGGCTCGCCAGCGGCTTTGAGACCGACAACGCCCGCGCCCATATCGACGATTATTCCGAGGCCAATATCACGTTTCATCAGCGGATCCTGGAGCTCGGCAAGTGTCCAATGCTGAAAGACATCGCCGATGGGCTTTTCGTCCATGTCCGCGCGGTACGCAGCCGGGCGATGCACGAATCCGACCGGGTGACGCGCTCGGTCGTTGATCATATGCACATCATCGAGGCGATCGAGGCCCGGGACGGCGACCTCGCATCCCAGAGGGTGCGTGAACACACGATGGGTCTTCATGAACATGTCCAGCGGACCTGGCGGGATTTTCCGGAGGCGTGACGCCTTCGACCCAGCAAGCCGAACGGACGGATCTTTTGGGGCGAGAGACATGAGCGTGGCGCAAGACAACAAAACCTCGTCGACGGCCCATGCCGCCCTGGCGCAAAAGAGCCGGGACGCGAGTACAAATCAAATCAGCTGAGACCATGCGGGAATAGGGGAAAACCATGACATCGAACAGCACGAAGCAAGACAATGAGGCGGGGCAGGACGACGCCCCTCAGAACCTGACTGACGGTTTTCACCTCGTCATCGACGCCCTAAAGCTCAATGACTTGAACACGATCTACACCGTGCCCGGCATCCCGATCACGGATTTGGGTCGGTTGGCTCAGGCTGCGGGTATGCGGGTCCTGTCATTTCGGCACGAGCAGCACGCGGGTTACGCCGCCTCGGTCGCGGGATATTTGACTAAGAAGCCCGGCATCTGCCTCACGGTTTCGGCGCCGGGGTTCCTGAACGGTTTGACGGCCTTGGCTCATGCCACGGTAAATTGCTGGCCGATGATTCTGATCAGCGGTTCGTCGGAGCGTGAGATTGTCGACCTTCAGCAAGGCGACTACGAGGAGATGGATCAACTGGCCGTCGCCAAGCCGCTTTGTAAGGCGGCGTTTCGCGTGCTTAACGCCGAGGACATCGGCACCGGCATCGCCCGGGCCTACAGGGCGGCCGTTTCAGGGCGGCCCGGCGGTGTGTATCTAGACCTGCCGGCGAAATTATTCGCCCAAGTCATGGATGCGGAAGACGGCGCGAAATCGCTCATCAAGGTGATCGACCCAACGCCGGCGCATATTCCGGCGCCTGCCGCGATCGAGCGCGCCCTCGAGGTTCTCAAGGGCGCTAAGAAACCGCTGATCATTCTTGGTAAGGGCGCTGCTTATGCGCAGGCCGATGAAGCCGTACGCAGCTTTGTCGAAAAGAGCGGCAGCCCCTACATCGCCATGAGCATGGCAAAAGGCTTGTTGCCGGACGATCATCCACAATATGCCGGCGCGGCCCGCTCTCTCGTGCTCAAGGAAGCCGATGTGGTCATGTTGATCGGCGCCCGGCTCAACTGGTTGCTCAGCCACGGCAAGGGCAAACAATGGGGCGAGCCGGGATCGAAGAAATTCATCCACATCGATATCGATCCCAGGGAAATGGACAGCAACCAGCCGATCGCCGCGCCGCTGGTCGGTGATATCGAAAGCTGTCTCAACGCTCTGCTCGATGGCATGGGCGATAAATGGTCGCCGCCGCCGAGCGAATGGGTGGAGGCTGTCAAAGAGAAAAGCGAGGCGAATGTCGCGCGGATGGCGCCCCGGCTACAGAACAACAATGTGCCGATGGACTTTCATGGCGCGCTCGGCGCCTTGCGGAAAATCATCAAGGATCGTCCGGAGATGATCCTCGTCAACGAGGGCGCGAACACGCTCGACTTCGCCCGCAGCATCATCGACATGTACCGGCCTCGCAAACGCCTTGATGTCGGCACCTGGGGTGTCATGGGCATTGGCATGGGGTCGGCCATCGCGGCGGCGGTTGAGACCGGAAATCCCGTGCTCGCCGTCGAGGGTGACAGCGCGTTCGGATTTTCCGGCATGGAGATCGAAACGATCTGCCGGTACCAGCTGCCGATCTGTGTGGTTGTCTTCAACAATTCCGGCATCTACCGGGGCACGGACCGCAATCCGACCGGCGGCGCCGATCCGGCGCCGACGGTTTTCGTCAAGGACGCGCGCTATGACCGGATCATCGAAGCGTTCAACGGCGTCGGGGTGAACGCGACAAGCCCGGACGAGCTGAGCCGCGCGGTGACGCAAGCCATCACTTCAGGCAAGCCAACCCTGGTGAATGCCGTCATCAACCCGGAAGCGGGCACCGAGAGCGGACGAATCGGCAATCTCAATCCGCAAAGCGTTGTTTCTAAGAAATAACCATTGCGACGCTGTGACAGACCCATCGATGGGAGTAGAAAATGCAAGCTCTTAAAGGCGTTAAGGTTCTCGACTTCACCCACGTGCAATCCGGCCCGACCTGCACCCAGTTGCTGGCCTGGTTCGGCGCCGACGTTATCAAGGTGGAACGGCCCGGCTCCGGTGATCCGACGCGCGGTCAGTTGGTCGACGTACCGGGGGCCGACAGCCTGTATTTCACCATGTTGAATTCCAACAAACGCTCGTTGACCCTGAACACCAAAAACGAAACCGGCAAGGAAGTGCTGACCCGGTTGGTCAAGGAATGTGACGTTCTGGTGGAGAATTTCGCCCCCGGCGCGATGGAACGGATGGGCTTTGGCTGGGAGCAGGTTCATGCGCTAAACCCGAAGATGATCATGGCCTCGGTCAAGGGCTTCGGCCCCGGCCCGTTTGAGGATTGCAAGGTCTATGAGAACATCGCCCAATGCGCCGGTGGCGCGGCCTCAACCACCGGATTCAATGACGGTGTGCCGCTGGTTACCGGCGCTCAGATCGGCGATAGCGGTACCGGGTTGCATCTGGCGCTGGGCATCGTCACCGCCCTGTTCCACCGCGAGAAAAGCGGCGAAGGGCAACGGGTGCTGGCTTCGATGCAGGACGGCGTCCTCAATCTTTGCCGGGTGAAATTGCGGGATCAGCAGCGGTTGGCGGCGGGACCGTTGACCGAGTACTCCCAGCACGGCGAGGGCATCCCCTTCGGCGAGGCCACGCCTCGGGCCGGCAATGATTCCGGCGGCGGACAGCCCGGCCGGATCCTGAAATGCAAGGGCTGGGAAACCGATCCCAACGCCTATACCTATTTCATCACCCAGGCGGCGGCCTGGCCGAAAATCTGTGGCGCCATTGGCAAGCCGGCCTGGAAGGAAGATGCTGACTACGCGACGCCCAAGGCCCGGCTGACCCGACTCAACGAGATTTTTGGCGCGATTGAGGATTGGACGATGACCAAGACTAAGTACGAGGTCATGGAGATTTGCAACCCGCTGGATATCCCGGTTGGCCCGATCCTGTCGATGAAGGAGATCGCCGAGGAGCCGAGCCTGCGCGACACCGGCACCATCGTTGAGGTAGATCATCCCGAACGCGGACCG
>JAQBUJ010000224.1 GCA_027623845.1 Pseudomonadota bacterium | reverse complement strand
GGACCATAATGTCCATCGGAACCCGGGATTGGGCACATGGGTTCTGATCAATGGAAGGTGGTATAAGCCACTTGGGCTGATCTTGGGCGTGGTGAATATAAAGAGGCGGAGTCCAAGCGTATTGGAAACGGTGGGCGCGAAGTTTGGATTCAGGCGTCGTACACCCCAATTTTTGATCTTGAGAATAAACCTTTCAAGATCGTGAAATTGGCCGCGGACGTGACCGAGAAGAAACTGGAATCCGCCAACAATGCCGGCCAGATTGCGGCGATCAACAAATCACAGGCGGTGATCGAGTTCGAGATGGACGGAACGATCATCTCGGCCAATGAGAACTTCCTCGGCACGATGGGGTATTCGCTATCGGAAGTGCAGGGCATGCACCACAGTATGTTTGTCGAGCCGGACCATCAAAATACTGCAGAATATTCGCAGTTTTGGGCTGATCTTGGCAAAGGGCATTTTCAGGCTGCGGAATACAAACGGATTGGCAAAGGCGGCCGGAAAGTTACGATCCAGGCATCGTACAACCCGATTCTCGATCTCAGCGGCAAACCGTTCAAAGTCGCCAAACTCGCCATTGATGTTACCGCCCAGGCGAACGCCCGCCGCGCGGCCGCCTATATCGGCGATCTCATGGAGACGGTGGCCGCCAGCTCGGAGGCGCTGAACACGTCGATCCGGGAAATCACCACGACCATGGCGATGTCGAAGGATCGGACCGCCGAAACTTTCGACCTGGTGGTGGAAGCGGATCAGTCGACCAAGCAGCTATCCGAAGCGGCGAAGTCGATGGGTGGCATTGTCGATGTCATCAACAACATTTCAGGCCAGATCAATTTACTGGCCTTGAACGCAACCATCGAGTCAGCCCGCGCCGGCGAGGCCGGCAAGGGCTTTGCCGTGGTGGCCAACGAGGTGAAGTTGCTGGCCGGTAAGACGACCAGTGCGACCCAGGAAATCTCCGATAGTATCGATGGTATGCGGGCCATGGCCGACAGTGTGGTGAACGCGTTGAATTCCATCCGAAACGCGATGAAGGAAGTGCTCGAACATGTCACGTCGACGGCGGCGGCGGTCGAGGAACAAAGCGCCGTGGCCACCGATATTTCGGCCAATACCCAGCAAGCGGCGAATGAGGCAAGGCGCATTGGTACCGATTGACCCGGCGAGCTGCGAGGCATCTTTGTGCGAAATGCTCTCTAGCTAGTCGTGCCGGGTGGTCGGGCCGTGCGACGGCCAGGCCGGCCGGGTGGCGATATCCTTGGAGCCACAGGAAGTACAGCGCATCCGCGTGCCAACCTCCGGAACCGGAAAGCCGGGGCCGAGCTGCGGGACCAGCATTGCCGTTGCCGCCTCGGCGCTGTGGCCGCAACGGTTACACCAGCAGAAAACCCCAATACCAGCTTGCATGAGATCCCCGAGAGAGGCGGCGCGCTGGCCGCGCTCCTCGCGGGCGATCACGCTCTCCTTCAATCTTCCCATCATTCGACCTCGTTGTTCCTGGGAAAAGAACATAACAAGAACATTTAGGATGAGCAATATATGATGAACGGCTCGCGCCGCCGCCATTGGGAGGGCGGCAGGAACGGAATGATTGGAAATTTAAGCAATGATAGAAAAATAACTGTATTATATCAATAAGTTGATAGATCTCTCAACCCTTCACCAACCGCGGCAAGGTCTTGAAGCGATCCATCACCGTGGCCAGCGAGCCCGAGGAAGCGAGCGGCTTGGGGCCGTTGAAAAGGGCAAAGACCGGCTCAGATTGACCGGGTTTTTGGGTTTTCACGAAAGCGTAAAGCGGATGCTCGCGGCTGCTTCGGAAAATTGAGAAGGTCGCCATGTAACGGTTGCGATCTATCGCGTAGTCACGCCAGTCACCCTTGATAACGCCCATGCTGTAGGCCGAGAGAATCTCGCCGAGCTCCCGCTTACTGAAGAACACATCGGGCTTCGCGCGGCGGCTTTTGTTGAGCCGGATCAAGTTCGCCATGGGTCGGTGATTGGTCCTAATGTTGGCACTATGGATCCCCAGTGTTCCTGAAAAAATCGATGCGGTAAAGTCCCAGGAAGCACCAGGGTGGCCTTCACTGGAGCATTCACCGCGTCGATGGCGCTCTGATTGGCGCGACGGGCGCGCATCGTTTGATTTCGTGGGCTGGCGGGAGTAGTGTGCGGCGCTTGATGAACGAGAGCTTGATGCGGTCAAAACGGCCTTGGTTTGACCGACGAAACAGCTTCTGAATTTCTGAACGAGAGTACGTTTCACCGGGCGGGTCGAGGCCACCCACTCAGATCGAGTCTAGCGAGCCCGCGGTTCAGCGGCGCTTGCCTTCTGCGGAGAACGGCGTGGCCGATATCTTTCAGGAAATTGACGAGGAACTTCGTCAAGATCGCGCGACCAAGTTGTGGAACCGTTACGGCAATTATGTGATTGCGGTGGCGGTGCTGATCGTGATCGCGGTCGGCGGCTACAAGTATTGGAACGCGCAAGATTTGGAGGCGCGGCAAACCGCGTCCGCTGCCTATCAGGCCGCCGTGTCGCAAGCGGCTGACGGTGATGTCGATGGCGCGATCTCGGCGCTGGGTGCGTTGGCGAGCGATGCTGGCGGTGGGTACGCGGTTCTGGCGCGCCTGCGCCAAGCGGCGCTGGCGGCGAGTAAAGGTGACATCGAGGGCGCCGTGCTGGCCTATGGGGCTGTCGCATCGGATGACGATGCTGCCGATGCGCTACGGGATCTGGCGCGGGTGCGTTCGGTAGCCTTGCAGATCGAGACCACTCCGGCCGGCGAGCTCATGGCGACACTTGACGATCTTGCGGTGGTTGGTAACCCATGGCGCCCTATGGCGTTGGAACTAAAGGGAGTTCTAGCGATCAAGGGGGGCGATACCGCTGCCGCTCGGGCGCTGTTTACGCAATTATCGGACGATGCCGGAACGCCAAGCGGCATGCGGGCCAGGGCAACCGAAATTCTCAAGGCGCTACAATAAAAGTGATCGGACCGCAAAAGTGATCGGGATGACGATGCGACGGTCGGGGATGGCGACTCGCGGGCTAGCTATGCTCGTATTGTTGGCGCTATCGGCATGCGGCGGCGGGTTTTTCGGCGAGACCGAGAACAAGAGCCGCTTACCAGGGGAGCGGATCTCGGTGATGGCGCTGGAGCGGGCCCTGGCGCCGGACGCGCAGCTCGCCGAGACGGCTGTCATCTTACCCCGCCCCGCGATCAATGCGGATTGGCCGCAGCCTGGCGGTACCGCCGACCATGTGATGCAGCATCCTGCTTTTGGCGATCTTCCAAAAAAGCTGTGGAGCGTCGACATCGGCGCCGGCGCCACTGACGATGCGGCGCTGTTGGCCTCGCCGGTGCTACGAGATGGCCGTCTCTTCACCCTTGATTCCGAAGGAACGTTGACAGCCTTCGACGCCAATACCGGCGCTAGATTCTGGCGCCTGGATACCCGATCGCCGGACGAGGATGACGTGGTCTTCAGCGGCGCGATCACCACCGGAGCCGGCATGGTGTTCGCCGCGACCGGTGTTGGCCAAGTCATCGCAGCCTCAATGGAGACCGGTAAAGAGCTGTGGCGGGTGGATGCGCCGGGGCCGATCCGGGGCGCCCCGACCTATAGCGACGGTCGGCTGTTCCTGACCACCATCGACAATAAGGCCGTGGCGTTTTCGGTAAAGTCCGGGGAACGCTTGTGGACCCATTCAGGGATTTCCGAGATAGCGGCCCTGCTTGGCGGCGCCAGTCCGGCGACCAAGGACAATGTGGTGGTGGTTCCCTATTCGTCGGGTGAGATCTTTGCATTGAAAGCCGAGACCGGCCGGGTCTTCTGGGTAGACAGCTTGAGCGATGTTCAGCGGGCGAACGCCATATCAAATCTTGCTGATATTCGCGGCAACCCAGTGATCGACCGTGACATCGTCATCGCGATGAGCCATTCGGGGCGTGTCAGCGCGCTCGACTTCAAGACCGGCGCCAGGGTTTGGGACCGGCGTATTGGCGGCACCGATACACCGTGGGTCGCCGGGGATTTCGTGTTCCTGCTTTCCAACGCCGCCGAAGTGATCGCCTTGACCCGCCGTGACGGGCGGATCAAGTGGTTGACCCAATTGCCACAGTTCAAAGACCCCGAAGAGCGTGAGGAAGGTATCCAGTACACTGGACCGGTTCTGGCGGGAGACCGTCTGATCGTGTCATCCTCGCTTGGAGAGCTGCACGCAATTTCGCCCTATACTGGACAGCTTCTTGGCCTCATCGATGTCAATGCGCCAGTGTTCATTCCCCCGATCGTGGCTGGCGCCACGATCTACGTGTTGACCGATAAAGGCCGTCTGATCGCCTACCGCTGAGGTGGTGCCCAGACCAGGACTCAAATTACATGACCATAACCGTAGCCATCATCGGCCGCCCGAATGTCGGTAAGTCGACCTTGTTCAATCGCCTGGTGGGCCGCCGCGAGGCGATCGTCGATGACATCCCCGGGGTGACTCGCGACCGCCGCGAGGGACAAGGCCGCATCGCCGACCTTGAGTTTCGGGTGTTCGATACCGCAGGGCTCGAAGATGTAGAGGATGCGGCTTTGGAAGGCCGGATGCGATTGCAGACTGAGGCGGCGGTCGAGGAGGCCGACGTCGTTCTGATGGTGATTGACGCGCGCGCCGGCGTCACCCCATTGGATGAGTATTTCGGTCGCTGGTTGCGCCGGCAGCAGGACAAGGGCGTCTTGGTCGCCAATAAGTGCGAGGGGCGGGCCGGCTCTGGTGGCTTGATGGACGCCTTTCGGCTTGGCTTGGGCGACCCGGTCGCAATTTCCGCTGAACATGGCGAGGGCTTAGCCGATCTCTATCAGGCCATCGCCGGATTCGCCCGTGACGAAGAGGCAGAGGATGCCGTTCGCGAGTTTGACGACGACGGCGACGACATTGTCGACGAGTCCCCCGATGGCTCCGACATATGGCGCGATATAAAAGCGCCCAAGGTCTTGCGACTGGCGATTGTCGGGCGTCCCAATGTCGGTAAATCGACGATGATGAACGCTTTGTTGGGCGAGAACCGGGTCCTGACCGGGCCGGAAGCCGGTATCACAAGGGATGCGATCGAGGTCGAGTGGGCATGGCGCGATCACCCGATCCAGTTGGTTGATACCGCCGGTCTGCGTCGCAGCTCGCGGGTTTGGGGACGCCTGGAACGGGCATCCGGCGCCGACACCTTGCGCGCGATCCAATACGCCCATGTCGTGGTGCTGATGCTGGACGCGACGATGATGCTGGAGCGCCAGGATCTCACCATCGCCCGTATGGTCGTCGAAGAGGGGCGGGCCTTGGTTCTGGCAGCCAACAAATGGGATGCGGTTACCGATAAGGAAGCGGCGCTGAAGGCCCTGCGGGATCGGATCCAAACGTCGTTGCCACAGGTTCGGGAAATTCCCTACATCACGGTCTCGGCGCTGCGCGAGCGCAATCTCGACCGTCTGCTCGATACGGTATTGGAAGTTTATGACACCTGGAACAGGCGTGTCTCGACAGCACGGCTGAACCGCTGGCTCGGTAATATGACCGAGCGGCATCCGCCGCCTCTGGCCAGAGGGCGGCGGGTAAAACTGCGCTATATCACCCAGGCTAAGACCCGACCGCCGACCTTTGCGTGTTTCTGCAGTCAACCCGAAGGACTGTCCGACGCTTATGTTCGCTATCTGGTCAATGGGCTGCGTGACGAATTTGCTCTGCCCGGCGTGCCAATCCGGTTTATGCTGCGTGGCGGTGACAATCCCTATGCGGATAAGTAACTGATCGCCGCCCAACAGAGTTAGG
The DNA here is from genome assembly GCA_027623845.1 of Pseudomonadota bacterium. Classification (GTDB taxonomy): domain Bacteria; phylum Pseudomonadota; class Alphaproteobacteria; order Thalassobaculales; family Thalassobaculaceae; genus JADHLJ01. The sequence continues at coordinate 150 of JAQBUJ010000224.1, read as the reverse complement.
CGACGGCAAGGCGGGTATGTTGATGAGGTCCCGATATAAAGCCGAGCAACGTCTGACGGTCGACGATCTCGCCAAGCGGCTTATCCCTTTTGGTCCGGTATTCCCAGATGTGGTGCTTGGGTTTGACGACGCCTATATGTTCGCGTAATG
>JAQBUJ010000223.1 GCA_027623845.1 Pseudomonadota bacterium | reverse complement strand
CCCGGCGCCGGGACCGCTATGACCGGGTGCTGGCGCATCTGTGTCTGCAAGATGGAACCTGGCTGCAAGGGTGGCTGCTTGGACGCGGCCATGCCTGGGTGGCCACGACCCGGCAGGCCGCCGATCTGGCCACCGAGATGCTGGCGATCGAACGTAAAGCCAGAGCCGAGCGATCGGGGATCTGGGGCGACCGACATTTCCGTATCCGGAACCCGCATGAAACCCGCCGCGACATCGATACCTTCCAGATCGTCGAGGGACGCGTGGTCTCGGCTGTGGTCATCAAGGGTCGCGCCTATCTGAATTTCGGCCCGAACTGGCGGACCGACTTCACCTTCAGCGTTTCGCCGCGAGACCGCCGGTTGTTCGACCGCGCCGGCATCGATTTGGCCGCGCTTACCGGCCAGCGGGTGAGAGGTCGGGGCTGGGTAACCCTGCGCAACGGCCCGCTGATCGAGTTGACCCATCCGGCGCAGCTGGAGATCCTGGAGGAGTGATCGGGCCGGTCTGCAGCCACCAGAGCGTCCGGTTGTGCTGGCACCATCGAAACTTTGGCGCAGATAGCGCATATTGATGCGCATAAACTCGGATGCTGGAGCCCAATCGCCCCATGTCGACCGCCGCTCGCGCCCGCCGTCCCGCAAAGCTCTCTCGTTGGGCGTTGCTGTTCTGTCTGATCGCGGTCCTGGCGCCGCTGCAAGGGTGCACGGTCAACCCGGCGACCGGCAAGCGTAGTTTCACCGCCTTCATGTCGCCGGAGCGCGAACGCCAAGCTGGCCGGCAGGCCGATCCCGAGATCCGCCGTCAATTCGGTGGCCGCTATGAAGATGACCCGCTCCAGGCCTATGTGAATCGGCTCGGCCAGGCGCTGGCGGCAAAGACAGAAACGCCCGACCTCGCCTTCACATTCACGGTGTTGAACGCGCCCGATATCAACGCTTTCGCGCTTCCCGGTGGTTATGTCTATGTGACCCGAGGCCTGCTGGGGCTGGCCGATAGCGAGGCGCAGTTGGCCGGCGTGTTGGCCCACGAGATCGGCCATGTGACCGCACGCCACGCGGCGCAACGGCAGAGTTGGGCCTCGGTCGCGCAACTCGGCGGGCTGCTGATCCAGAGCGGTCCGGCCAAGGATCTCAGCCAGGCCTTCAACCTCGGCGGCGAGGTATTTCTCTCCGGCTATTCCCGTGAGCAGGAATTCGAGGCCGACACCCTCGGGGTGCGCTATTTGGCGCGCGCCGGGCATGATCCAGCCGGTGTGCCGCGCTTTCTCGCCAAGCTCAGACAGCACGCGATCCTGGCTTCGCAGATCTCCGGCGCCGAAGCAAATCCCGACCAATTCCAATTCCTCGGCAGCCATCCACGCACCATCGACCGGGTGCGCCGCGCCGTGGCCGACGCCAAACGCGCCATGGACCAGGGCGGACATATCGGCCGCGAGGCGTATCTGCGCCGGATCGACGGGCTGATCCATGGCGACGATCCAGCCGATGGCGAAATCCGCGGCAGAACCTTTATCCAACCGGTCCGAGGCTATCGCTTCAGCATCCCCAAAGGTTTTGCGATGCGGAAATCGGCAGATAAAATACTCATTTCCGGCCCCGGCGGGCTGCAGGCCCTGGTTGACGAGGCGGCGGTTGCCTCAGGCCGTTCAATGGATCGCTACTTAACCGCCGATTGGGCCGGTCGCCTCCAACTAACCGGGGTTCAGCAGATCACCATCAACGGCCTGCCGGCGGCGACCGGCGCCACATCGGCGGAAACACTGAGCGGGCCGGTCACGTTAAGGTTGATCGCGGTTCGCTTGGGGCCGCGCCGGGCGCTGCGATTGAAGATCCAAATCCCCCACAATGCCCCGGCTTCGAACGATATCGCGCTGCGCCGGATGACCTACAGCCTGGAGGCGATCCCCTCGGTTGCAGTCTCGCGCTTACATCGCGAACACATCGTCATCCATCGGACCCAACCGGGCGACAGCGTCGCTACGCTTGCCGGTCGCCTGCCCGGAAACAAGTTTCGTAAACGGCGGTTTCAAGTGCTGAACGGCCTGATGGACGGCGAAGAGCCGAGCGTTGGCACCCTGGTGAAACTGATTTCAAGGTAACCGCCCCGGCGTTAAATACCTTAGGCGGTGACCGTCTCCAGCACCTCGCCTTGGCCGGACAAACAAACCGCATTCAGCGGCCCGCCCTCGCCGCAGCCGCCATCAAGCGCCAATCGGAAGACTTCATCGCGCACCCCGCCCCGCGCCGGGTCGGCGCCGCGCACCACCAGTCCCGCCTCGCTATAGCGCTCGGTCATCCGGTCCGGGCCGCTGCTGTCCCACCAGAACCGATCGCCCTGTTCGGCCAGCGAACGCTTCGGATCGATACCCGAATTGACCAACAGCAGCGCGCCATCTGTGGTGATCGCGGCGTGCATCATCATGGTCATAAAGGCGCCATGGCCGGGCGCCGCCCGAACCGCGCTACGCAGCCGGGAGGTCCATTGACCCAGCGCAATCGCGCCATCGCGGGCCGCCGCCAGGCCCTCGGCGAAATTACCGCCATAGGCCTCAACGATTTTCGCCACACCGCGGTCCGCCATCCATCGCAACACATCCGCCGCCGCCGCCGCGAACTGGATCTGCAACAGATTTCGCCACATCTCCTCCTGGCTGCCACGGAGGACGATCACGTCGTCGGGATGGCTGAACGGCGGCATCGAGACCACCAAACGGCGGAACCGCAGCACCTCATCCACCGTTCCACGAATCTCCGCGCCGGGCCCGATCACATCGCCCAGATAAACCAGCCTGTCGCCGGGCTGGAACAACGCCGTGATCTGGGTATGGACCTGCCGCAGGCGCGCCGCCTCGCCGCGCACCGCCGCAACCGCCCAGATCCGGGGACCGGGGCGCAATAGCGCAAAATGTTTCGGGTCCAGATCCACCGCCTCGACTATCCCCTCGATTGGCCGCCAGCACCGCAGAGGCCGCCACCCCGCGTTGCAAGATCCAATCCTGCCGCATGCGTGAAGCCACCACAACGACCGCGCTTGATTGTGATCGAGGCGAAAGACCCAGGCCGAACGAAAAACGGCGCCGCGAACGGCGCCGCGAACGGCGCCGTTATCCCTGCAGGGCGATCGGATCAATCGACGGTCATGATCTTTTCAAGCCGGCTTGTCGCGGTTTCCTCGTCGATCTTTTCAATCGCCGCGAATTCCCGCGCCAACCGATCCAACGCCGCCTGATACATCTGCCGCTCGCTATAGGATTGGTCGGCCTGCGAGCTATTACGCCGCAAGTCGCGAATCACTTCGGCGATCGATACCGGGTCGCCGGAATTGATCTTCGCCTCGTATTCCTGCGCCCGGCGCGACCACATGGTGCGCCGCACCCTGGCCCGACCCTTGAGTTTGGTCAGCGCCACGTCCATCTGCTTGCGTGAACTCAATCGACGCAAGCCGGAATTCTGCGCCTTGGCCACCGGAATCCTCAGGGTCATCCGGTCATGTTCGAAATTGATTACCAGCAGGGCAAGTTCCGTCCCCGCGATCTCTTGGGTTTCAGTACCGAGGATTTTCCCAACGCCATGAGTCGGGTAAACCACGAAGTCGCCAGTCTTGAATTCCATATTTTTTGTCATCCGTGTCGTCTCTCAGAATCGCCGGCGCAGATCCGGGTCTGGCGTTTCCATCGTCCCGCCGTCCGCCCAACGCTACCTTCACGATATAGCAACGGGCACAGAAAGCGCCTCGCAGCCTTTCGGCCACGCTACGTGCTCAGGATCCGACCTTGATCGGAAAAGGTGAGGACGCCCGTTAAAACCAGCCTCTCACCCTTAAAGAGACCTTAGCACAAAAGAAGGTCAATTGGTAGAGGCGTGGCGACGGTCGTTGATTCAAGCGCCGGCAAGGATCCTGGCCGGCCGGCGACCCAAGCGATCAATCGCCCTTGCCGGGGTTCGGGCTAAAGAATTTTTCGAACTTGCCGGTCATACCTTCATAGGACTTGGCGTCCTCGGTATGGGCAACCATTCGGGTGATGTTCGGCCAGGCCTCGGAGAACTGGCGATTATGCTCGACCCAGCTTTCAGCGCCGGGCTCAGTATCGGGAAGGATCGCCTCGGGCGGGCATTCCGGCTCGCAAACGCCGCAATCAATGCACTCGTCCGGGTGGATCACCAGCATATTCTCGCCCTCGTAGAAACAATCCACCGGGCAAACCTCGACACAGTCGGTGTATTTGCACCGGATGCAATTGGCGTTGACGATGTACGTCATATTCCGGCTTCCCTTTCCAGCATGCTCGCGCCGGCAGTTCCTAATGAATTCCCGCCTCGCTCGCAAGCCCCAGTTTATCGAGCGCCCGTTTGCGGGCCAGCCCGCTGTCCCGGTCGTCAACGAACATCAACCCGGCCAGCCGGCGCATCAACTGGGCCTCGAACTCGTGCAGGACGCCGTCCGCATAGGCGACCTCCCAGAGCATCTCCACAAGCGTGATCCGCTCGGCTTCGTCAAACGCATCGCGCAGCACCTTGGTATAGCGATAGATGTCGACGCTTTCCTCGAGGTCGTCCGCCGCCTCGTCGAGAATCGCCCGAGCCTCGGTTTTATCGATGGCGAATCGTTCGACCATCACCCGCAGCATGGCGTCATCCTCGACTTGCTCCAACCGTCCATCCAGCTGCGCCGCCCTGGCGAGCAGCGCGGCGCAGGCCAGGCGGGCCGGCTCGGTGCTCGGCGTCGCTCCCGCTTTTGGTGGCGCCGATTGCCGCATACCGTCAATGGCCATCTTCAGTCTTTTCAGCATTGACTTTCTGTCTCCCAAGTCACGTTTCTGTCTCCCAAGTCATGGCGATGGAGCGGATTGGTTGCCATTGGCAGCCCCGCCAACTACATGTGGCTTCATGCCACCCTTGTCACCAGGAAATTTCATGGACGATCGCCGAGAGGCTCCAGCCGCGCAGCGGAACGCGTCGGCGATCCTTGATGTGCTGCGCCGCATCCTACCGGAAAGCGGCACGGTTTTGGAAATCGGCAGCGGCACCGGCCAACATGCCGCCGAATTCTCCAGCGCCCTGGCGCCGCGCCGCTGGCTGCCCAGTGACCCCGATCCCGACCAACGCGCCAGCATCGCCTCGTGGATCGCCGAGATCGACGGCGCTGCACCGCTGCCGCCGCGCGCCATCAACGCTGCCTCGGCGGACTGGGATGTGGACCCAGAAGACGGGATTACCGCGATCGTGACGGTGAATGTGGTGCATATCTCGCCCTGGGCGGTCTGCCAGGGATTGCTCGCCGGCGCCGGGCGGCTGTTGCCCAGCGGCGGCGTGCTCTACCTCTATGGCCCGTTCAAGCGCGCCGGCCAGCACACCACGGCGAGCAACGCCGCATTCGACGCCAGCCTGCAGGCCCGGAATTCGGAATGGGGGGTCCGCAACCTGGACGACATCGTCGCGCTTGGTAAAGATGCCGGGCTGGTCCTCGAATCGGTTATCGACATGCCGTCAAACAATTTTTCCGTGATTTTCCGGCGATTTTAAGTCACGCCGTTTTCAGTCGCTTGGCTTTAAATCAGGTGGCTTTAACTCACCCCCGCGTGATCGCCCGCACCTGGGCGACAAAGCGTTCGACCTCTTCGTCGGTGTTGTAATAGTGGACACTGGCGCGCACCACCGCGTCCAGCCCGCGCGCCAAATAGCTCAGCTTCATGCCGGAACCGCTGGAGACCGAGACGTTGAAACCCGCCTCGCCCAAGGCTTGCTTGATCTCAGTTGCGCCTTGCCCGGCGTGCTGGAAGGTGACGATGCCGCATTTCTCCACCCCCTCGTCCGTCACCTCGATCCCCGGAAGCGTCGAGAGGCCGGCGCGCAACGCCCCGGACAACGCCTGAACCCGGCCCCATATCGCCTCCAACCCCCAGGCCATCGCATAGTCCACCGCCCGCCCGAGCGCCGCTTGACCGGCGAAATAGCGCTCCCAATTTTCAAACCGCCGCGCGTCCT
>JAQBUJ010000222.1 GCA_027623845.1 Pseudomonadota bacterium | reverse complement strand
GTTGATTTGCCCGACCCGTTCTCGCCGATGATGCCGACCGTCTGGTGGCGCGGGACGGTGAAAGTGACGTCATTCAGCGCCGCGAACGAGGTAAAGAAAGTCCGCCGCCCGCGAAACAACGCCTGCTTCAACCGGTCGATCGGTTGATGGTAGACGTTGAACACCTTGGAAACCTGGCGAACGTCGATCGCCGGTCCGGTCTCGGTTGGACCAACCCCGGGTCGTCCCGCCTCGGGTTGGCCCGCCTCGGGTAAACCCGCCTCAGTTTCAGATCCCGGCGATGCAGGGGCGTCACATGACATCGGCGAACCCCCGGCGGGTACGCAGGAACCACCAGCAACCGATCCAGGCCACCGCCGCCGACACAACCGCGTGATAACCCAGCAGCCGCCAGTTCGGCAGCTCACCCCAAAGCAATACCGCCCGGGTTTGATCAACGATGATGGTCAGCGGATTCAACAGCAACCAAGGCCTTAGCGCCTCCGGCAGCATGTCGGCGGGAAACAGGATCGAGCTGCCGAACATCAGGATCGTCATCAAAAAGCCAAGGACCTGGCTTATATCACGGACGAACACCCCCAGAGAGGCGACGATCATCGCCAAGCCAAGCGTAATCAGCACCAGCGGCGCCCAGACCACCGGCAACAGCAACGCCGTAAGCGGGATCGGGAACCCGGCGATCAGGATCACCGCCATCAGAACCAGCAGCGCGATACCCGCTTGAATCACATTGGCCAGCAGAATGCCAAGCGGCAGCATCTCCAGGGGAAAGATGACCCGCTTCACATAGTTTGGATTGTCCAGGACGATCCCTTGGGCGCGCAACAATGTCTCGGCCAGGAACACGTGCAGCAACAGGCCGGAGAACAGCACGATGCCATACGGCATCTCGGTGGTCCCGGCGCTGCGACCAAACCGGACCTCGAAAATCATTCCGAAGACGAAGGAATAGATCAGGATCATCACCAGCGGATTGATCAGCGACCAGACCACGCCAAGCATGGTTTTGCTGTAGCGCGCGAGAATCTCGTTTCGAACCAGACTTCGCAGGATGAACCCGTTGGCCAGCACGCTGCGCGCCAGCATCGGCAGCGCGGCGGAAAATCGAACAATCGCAGGAACCGGGACGGTACCTCGCATCGCGTACTCCAAGGCAAGCTCGGGATCGAGCCTGTTTTCATGATGGCCGAGGCGAAGTCAACGGAATTGGCGCCCCAAACCTTTGATCCCAATGTGATCCTAATGTGACCGAATACGATTCAGATCCCAAACTCTCCGCACAACATCTCGAAGCGGCGGCGGGCGTGGTCATAGAGGCGCATGTTTTCCGGCTGCAACGCGGCCAGGGATTTGTACGCGGCGGCGTCGATCGACGGCTTGGTCGGCGCCACATTGTCTGTTCTGCCGGGGATCGACACACCGGTCACCGCCTCGAATAATTGCAGGGTCTCGCCATAGGCCTCGGTCAGGCCGACCACGGCAAAGCGCTCCAACGGCATCGCGCCCAAGAACAATTGGTACAGCCCCGCCTGCCCCGGCAAGGCGGTGAAAGCCGCCAGATCCAGGCCCTCCTCGATCACCTTGCGGCTCATCGCGTTCACCGGGTTCGGCAACTCGGTCCATTGCCGGTGATGCGATGCGGCGCGCTCGACCGGGTCGCGCAGCACCACACAAAACAACGGCGCGCCGGGCAAGGCGGCATATTTGTCGGCGATAAAATGGCCGTGCACCGCGTCATAGCGGCTCAGCAACTCTGGCCCGCTGTCGCGCACCTGCGCACGGGCCGCCGCGCGGCGCTGTTCATCCTCGGGCGAGTCCGACAACGGTCGGTCGGCGTAATCTTCCAGCAACCGCGCGCCAAAGCGATCCCGCAATCCCCAGCCCAAGCTGGTTCCGGCGGTTTTTGGAATATGCACGGAGATGATCACGCCTGACGGTCTCCAAAACGGCCGGGTCGAACAAGCCCGATGGCCACGCGCTAATCCGTATCCAGCTCGGGAACGTAGGAACGCGCCTGATCCATATAAAGGCGATAGGCCTCGGGCGAGCGCTCAAACAACTCGCGCCAGATGTCGTGGACCAGGGTTTCCGGCCCCTCGCCAAGCAGGTATCGCATGACCTGGAACTTCGGCCCGTGGAAGTGCACGATCTTGGCGTCGGGATTATGGCCCCAATAAGGCTTCCAGTTCCATTCGAGCGGCAAATGATCCCAGCGACCGGCATAGAAATCATTCAGCGCCGGTTGGTCGTAAGGGGTGTCGCCGCCGAGCATTTCCCGGGAACGGGCCATCAACCCCTCGTAGTCCCGGCGCATGGCGTTGAGGTTCATCATCATCACCCCGGAATTGAAATAGCTCCAATCCTCGGGAATGAATTCCGGCGCCGCCGAGAGGATCGCCGGCTTGACCGCCTCGACATCCGGGTCGGCAACGAACATCACGTCGCTATCGGTATACAGACAAAAATCCTCGTCCGGCTCGGCCAGCGGCACCTCGTAGCGCAGATAGACCGCCAGCGCGATCCGATGCTTGAAGCCCGGACCATCGGCGCGGGCCAGAATGTCGGTCTCCAAGGGGCTGCGCCGACGGACCACGGTCACCCCGCGCGAGCGCATCCAATCAAGGATCGGATGCTCGCCGCCGTCATAAATCACATGCGGGTCGAGCGTGGTATTGGCGAGGGCCGATTCGACAGCCACCCGGATCGAGGATTCATAGCGGAACAAGCCATCCTCGTTGGCGCAGAAATACCACTTCATCAACGCGGTCCCGACCGGTTCAGAGCAATGCTGAGCTTATAGAAGCCCGGTGGAAGGCAATCAAGGACGAGCCGACCGGGCGCGGCCGTGTCAACCGGTTGGCGAACGCAAGGATGACAAGACGCCCCCAACTCGGCGACACTCCGGCTTCTTTCGAAAAGAGGTTGCGTCTTATGGTCTATCGCATCGGCGTCGATATTGGCGGCACGTTCACGGATTTCGCCCTGTTTGACGAAGCCGCCGCGCGGATCGCCATTCACAAGCAACTCACCACGCCGGACGACCCGTCGCGGGCGGTGCTCGACGGGATCGCCGCCCTGCTGCGGGATAACGGTGTGGAGATCGCCGCCGTCGAGTCGGTCGCCCATGGCACCACCCTGGTGACCAACGCCCTGATCGAGCGCAAGGGCGCGATCACCGGCATGCTGGTCACCCGGAACTTCCTCGACGTGCCGGATATGGCGCGGGAGCAACGCTATGACCTGTTTGATCTTCGCCTGAGCTTCCCCGAGCCCCTAGCGCCGCGTGACCGGCGCCGGGAAATCAGCGAGCGCGTTGGCTATGACGGCGCCACGGTGCTGGCGCTGGATCTTGCTGAGGCCAGAGCGGCGGTCAGCGACCTGCTCGACAACGCCGGGATCGAGGCGCTGGCGATCTGCCTGCTGCATTCCTATGCCAATCCCGCGCATGAACAGGCGATCGCCGCCATGGTCGCCGAGGAATTCCCACAGCTCCATGTCTCGACCTCCGCCGATGTTCATGCCGGGCTTGGAGAATGGGAGCGCTGGACCACCGCCGCGATGAACGCCTATGTACAACCGCTATTCGACCGCTATCTGGCCCGGATCGAGAGCGGTCTTGGCGACCTCGGCTTCATCGGCAAGCTCTATATCATGACCTCCAGCGGCGGCATGCTGCTGCCCGAGACGGCGCGGCGCTATCCGGTGCGGATGCTGGAATCCGGCCCTGCCGCCGGGGTGCTGATGTCGGCGTTTCACGGTCGGGCGTTGAAGCTCGACAATGTCTTGTCCTTCGATCTCGGCGGCACCACGGCCAAGGGCGCGCTGGTGCGCGGCGGCGCGCCGTTGAAGACCGATCAGATGGAAGTCGCCCGGGTGCATGACTTCAAACGCGGCAGCGGCCTGCCGGCGCGGGTGCCAAGCATCGACATGATCGAGATCGGGGCCGGCGGTGGATCGCTGGCCTGGATCGACGAGCGCGGTTTGCTGAAGGTCGGGCCACGCAGCGCCGGCGCCGTTCCCGGCCCAGCCTGTTATGGCCAAGGCGGCGGCCAAGCCACCCTGACCGACGCCAATTTGATGCTCGGCTTTCTCGACCCCGATTTTTTTCTTGGCGGTGCGATGCGCCTCGATAAACCCGCCGCCGAGCGGGTGATCCGCGAAACCGTGGCGGAACCGCTCAGTCTGGAGCCGATGCGGGCGGCCTGGGGCATCCATGATATCGCCAATGAGGATGTCGCCCGCGCCTTTCGCATCCACGCCTCGGAGCGCGGCTTCGACTACCGGGTGGCGACGATGATCGCCTTTGGTGGTTCCGGCCCGTTGCAGGCGATGGCGATCGCCGCCAAGCTGAACATTCCCCGGGTGGTGTTTCCGATCGGCGCCGGGGTGATGTCGGCGCTGGGCCTGCTCGCCAGCCCGCTCTCGTTCGAGCAGGCGCGGACCCGGCGGACGTTTCTGGAGGATATCGACGCCGCCGCCTTCGCCGAGCTGCTGGCGCCCTTGGCGATCGCCGCCAAGCAACCGCTGCTGGCCGCCGGACTGCGCGACGACGAGATCCAGCTGCGAACCCGGCTGGACATGCGGTATTTCGGCCAGGGCCATGAGATCGAGGTGATCGTCCCGGACCAGGCGGCAGGCGCCGGCTTCGCCGCCCTGCCCGGCCTGTTCGCGGTCCTCTATACCAACCTGTTCGGCGTCGCGCCCCTGGACGAGCCGTTGGAGATCGTCACCTGGAAGGTCGAGGCCGAAGGCCCGCCACCGCCGCTGCAAACCGGCTACACGGTCACCAGCGCCGGCAGCGATGCCGGCAAGGCTGGTGACGGCGAGGCCGGGGGCAAAACCTCAGACGGCGACAGCCTGAAGGGCACGCGGGTCTGCCATTTCGGCGGTGCGCCGCTCGACACCCCCGTATATGACCGCTATCGCCTGACGCCGGGGTTCTCGATGACCGGGCCGGCGTTGATCGAAGAGCGTGAATCGACCTGTGTGATCACGCCGGGAAATCGAGCCGTGGTGGACGCCGCGCTCAACATCGTCGCCACGCTGGAGAACTGAGCTATGACCGCAACCCCCTCCAGCGAAGATTTCGACGCCATCTCGCTCTCGATCATGTGGGACCGCCTGGTGGCCATCGCCGATGAGATCGTCTCGACCCTGGTGCGCACCTCGTTTTCGACCATCGTGCGCGACAGCTATGACCTGTCGGTGGTGATTCTCGACACCAAAGGCCGGTTGATGGCCCAAGGGACCTATGCGGTGCCAGTGTTCATCGGCACCGCGCCGCGTACCTTGCGCTACATGCTTGAGCGGTTCCCGCCGGAGACCCTGCGGCCCGGCGACATCATCGCCACCAACGATCCCTGGATCGGCACCGGCCATATGTTCGACATCTCGATGATGCGGCCGATCTTCATCGGCCAACGGTTGGTCGGCTATACCATGTCGATCACCCATCTGCCGGATATCGGCGGCCTCGGCTTCGGCGCGGCGGCCCGCGAGATCTATCACGAGGGGGTGCGCCTGCCGATCTGCCGCTTCGCCAAGGACGGGGTGATGGACCCGTTCATCGAAGAACTCATCCGCACCAATGTCCGGGTGCCGGAACAGACGATCGGCGATCTCGTGGCCAATATCGCCTGTAACGAGGTCGGCGGCCCGATGGTCACCGCGTTCATGGCGGAATACGGTCTCGACAGTCTGGAACCGCTGTCCGAGGCCATTGGTCAGCATTCGGAACGGGCGATGCGGGCCAAGCTCGGCGAGATCGCCGATGGCCGCTATGAAAACCGCATCGATATCGAGGGGACCGATGGACCCATCCCGATGGCCTGCTCGGTGGAGATTAGCGGCTCCGACGTGGCTATCGATTTTACCGGCACCGGCGGTTGTGTGCCGCGCGGGATCAACGTGCCGTTCTGCTACACCAACGCCATGGCGCTTTATGCGATGAAATGCCTGACGATCCCCGGCCTGCCGAACAATTCAGGCGCGGTGATCCCGATCAGCGTCTCGGCGCCCGAGGGCTGTCTGCTCAATGCCCAGCCGCCGTTTCCAACCGGC
>JAQBUJ010000221.1 GCA_027623845.1 Pseudomonadota bacterium | reverse complement strand
CCGATAAGAATCCCTCTTCAGCGAAAATACCAGCCTTTTTCGGGTCCGCGGAGAGTCGGGGTATACTTAGCCCGCATCTAAATAATACTGGATTAACGCCCGAGCCTCCGGCGAATCCCATTCGGCGTCGCCAATCAATCGGCCCAGCACCTGGCTTTGTGGACTGATCAACAGCGTGATCGGAATACCCGGCCCCTTCAGAGCCCGCAGCAGCGCCGCCCGAGGATCGCTGGCGGAGGTCAGTGCGGTGATGCCGAGCTTTTCAAGAAAAGGCTGATGCACCTTGGCGCCGCCGCGATCAATCGAAACCAGGATGATCTCAAGCCGGGGGTCGCTGACCGCCCGGCGCAGATTGTCGATCGACGGCAACTCACGAATGCAGGGACTGCACCAGGTCGCCCAAAAATTCACCAGCACCAAACGCCCCTTGAGGTCGGAGAGCTTGATGGTTTGGCCATCGGCGCTTATGAACGGTGTGTCTGGAACCGGAACCGGCGGGTCGCTGGCGACGAACTTGATCATCGACCCGGCGATCGGCGGGTCGGATGAAGCTGCCTCGGCCCGCAGTGTCACCGTGGCGACGAGTAACACGACGACCGCAGCGAGTATCGGCAGACCGGCAACTGAAACCAAATTGAAGCGCACCGAAAGCTCCTTGAGATGATCACGAAACCCGACCAATCCACCATCCAGTCCAATGCCCAACCCGGCGCCCAACCCGGCGCCCAGCCTAACAGCGCTGGCAGCCAGGCCAGCACCATGTGGGGTGGACGCTTCCGCGATGGCCCGTCCCAGGTGATGGACCAGATCAATCCCTCGATTGACTTCGATCAGCGCTTCTACGCCCAGGACATCGCGGGGTCCAGAGCCCATGCCGCGATGCTGGTCGCCCAAGGGATCATATCCGCTAAGGATGGGGCCGATATCGCCCGAGGTCTAGACCAGGTCGAGCAGGAAATCACCGAAGGGCGTTTCACGTTTTCGCGCGCGCTTGAGGATATCCACATGAATGTGGAAGCCCGGCTCGCCACGTTGATCGGCGACGCCGCCGGGCGGATGCACACCGCGCGCTCGCGCAATGATCAGGTCGCGACCGACTTCAAGATGTGGGTTCGCGGCGCCATCGACAATATCGACGCGGGCCTGAAGGCCCTACAGGCGGCCCTGATCGACCAGGCCGAGGCCAACGCCGATGTGGTGATGCCTGGCTTCACCCACCTGCAGGCGGCGCAACCGGTGACCTTTGGCCATCATATGATGGCTTATGTCGAGATGATCGGCCGCGACCGCGGGCGCTTTGCCGATTGCCGGGTGCGGTTGAACGAGTGCCCGCTTGGTTCCGCCGCCCTGGCCGGGACCTCATTTCCGATCGATCGTGACGCAACGGCGGCGGCGCTGGGTTTCAGCGGCCCGACGGCGAACTCCCTCGATGCGGTCTCGGATCGTGATTTTGCGCTGGAGTTCCTGGCCGCCGCCTCGATCACCGCCATGCATCTGTCGCGCTTCTCCGAGGAAATCGTCAATTGGATGAGCGCTCAATTTCAGTTCATCACGCTCTCCGATTCCTTTACCACCGGCAGCTCGATCATGCCGCAGAAGCGCAATCCCGACGCCGCCGAATTGGTGCGCGGCAAGTCCGGCCGGGTGATCGGCGCGCTGACCGCGCTGCTGGTCATGATGAAGGGCCTGCCTTTGGCCTTTTGCAAGGACATGCAGGAGGACAAAGAGCCGCTGTTCGACGCCGCCGACACGCTGGATGTCTGTATCGCCGCCTGTGTCGGCATGGTCACCGATATGCGCGCCAATGCTCCGGCCTTGCGCCAAGCCGCCGAACTGGGTTTCGCCACCGCGACCGATCTGGCGGACTGGCTGGTGCGCAGCCTCGACATGCCGTTCCGCAACGCCCATCACGTAACCGGGGCGGTGGTCAAACTGGCCGAGCAACGCGGCTGTAAGCTGGATGAGCTGGACTTGCCGGCGCTGCAGGCGATCGAGCCGCGGATCACCGATGCCGTCTACGCGGTTCTCGACCCGGCCCGCTCGGTCTCCAGCCGGACCAGCTTTGGCGGTACCGCACCGGCCAATGTCCGGGCCGCCGCCGCCGCCGCCCGCGCCCGGTTCCTATAGCCGCCCGGCCTGCAAGGAGCGCTCTCATGCGAAGGATCCAGCCCCGCTTTTTGCGCATTATCGTGCTTGGACTGGTTGTCGTTGGGCTGGCGCTTTCGGTTTCGGCCTGCGGCAAACGCGGCAGCCCGAAACCGCCGCTGGACAAACCCGTCAGCTATCCAAAATCTTATCCGTCCCAGTAACGGGTGATCCGCGATTGAAGCCGGCGATCGAACCAACCACGGTCGCAGCGCGTAGCGAAGGAATGTTAACCGTGACTCATTTCTCTCATAAGGCCGGTTTCTCTCATAAGGCCGGTATCCTGCATGCCGAGGATGTCGCCGTGCCCATCATCGCTGATGCTGTCGGCACCCCGTTCTATTGTTATTCCAGCGCCACCATGCTGGCCCGCTATCACGCCTATACAAAGGCGTTGGCCGGGCTTCGCGCCACGGTCTATTACGCGGTCAAGGCGAACTCCAACCTGGCGGTGATCCGTACCTTTGCAGAGGCCGGCGCTGGCGCTGACGTGGTTTCGGTCGGCGAGATGCGGCGTAGCCTGGCCGCCGGAATCCCAGCCGACAAGATCGTCTTTGCCGGGGTCGGCAAGACCCGTGAAGAGCTGGCCGAGGCCCTGAAGGCGGGGATTCATCAAATCAACATTGAATCCGAGGCCGAACTGCGGGCGCTGAGCGACGTCGCCCAGGCGATCGGGACCGAGGCCGCGGCTGGCCTTAGGGTCAATCCGGATGTCGACGCCCGCACCCATGCGAAGATCACCACCGGGCGCAAGGAGAACAAGTTCGGCGTCGATCTGGATGGAGCGCCGAAAATGTTCACGCTGGCGGCGTCGCTTCCCGGCGTCTCGATGACCAGCCTGTCGGTGCATATCGGCTCTCAATTGACCGACATCTCCCCCTATCGCGACGCCTATGCCCGGCTGCGCGACATCACCCTGGAGTTGCGCGCGGCGGGCCACCGGATCGACCATCTTGATCTCGGCGGCGGGCTTGGTATCGCCTATGACGCCGAGACGCCGCCCAACCTTGAGGCCTATGCGACCATCGTCCGTGAACAGGTCGGCGATCTGGACTGCGCCTTATCCTTCGAGCCCGGCCGCTTTCTTGTCGGCGATGCCGGCATTCTGGTCACCCGTGTGGTCTATGTGAAGCAGGGTGGCGAAAAACGCTTCGTGATCGCCGATGCCGCGATGAACGATCTGATCCGGCCGACCCTGTATGAGGCGTATCACGCGATCGTGACGGTGGCTGAGACCGACCCTGCCGCGCCGGCGGTTCCGGGCGCTTGCGATCTGGTCGGGCCGATCTGCGAAAGCGGTGATTATCTGGCCAAGGATTGCGTCCTGCCGGTGGTGGCCGAGGGTGACTTATTGGCGATTCGGTCCGCCGGCGCTTATGGCGCGGTGATGTCCTCGACCTATAACAGCCGCCCGTTGATACCGGAGGTTTTGGTCAACGCCGGCGACTTCGCGGTGATCCGGCGACGCCAATCGGTCGAGGAAGCGATGGATCTGGAGCAGATCCCCGACTGGCTCGGTGAGCCGATGAAAGCCGAACGCGCTTGACCGCGAAGGCCCGGCGGCCTGACACTTGGTTCCACAGTAGAGCGTTGGTGGTTCCACAGTAAGGCGTTGGTGGTTCCACAGTAGAGCGCGGGTCGAAGCAGTGGCCGAGCCACCCGGAGTTGATCATGCGGCGGTCGCGGTGAAGCGCCTGCCGCCGCCGTAAACGTCAATGACACAGCTTGCGAGCAGGTCCCCGATGACGCTTCCAAGTGATCTTCCGAAATCCCGCGCCTATCAGGCGAAGCACCTGTTGGCGCGCCTTACCCTGATTTGGGAGGCCTTTTGGACAGCCTCGGCCCCGGCGATGGCGATTGTCGTGGCGGCGGTCGCGGCGGGCTTGTTGGAAATTCCCCAGTCCTTTGGCGCCTGGTTCGGTGGACCGTTGGGCGGATGGATGCATGTGGCGCTGCTCGCGGCGGCGCTTGGTGGGTTGGGTTGGTGCACAAGGCTGGCGGTGCTTCGCTTTCAGGCGCCGGACGATCATCAGGTCAAGCGGCGGCTGGAGGAAGCAAGTGGATTGCGGCATCGCCCGCTGACCGCGCTGACGGATCGGCTGGCCAATGGCGCCGATCCCCGCTCAAGAAGGCTTTGGAATGCGTTTTTGCGCCGGACCCAGGCGATGCAGGCTCAGCTTACGGTCGGCCCGCCCCGGCCAATCCTGCCTCGGCTCGACCCTTTCGCGATCCGGTCCGGGCTCGGCTTGGCGTTAATCGTCGCTCTGGTGGTGGGCTGGGAGGATCCGGGCGCCCGATTGATGGCGGCGATCAAGCCAAGTTTCGACGCCGCCGGCGGCCCCCGGACTGCAACCGTCGACATGTGGATCAGTCCCCCCGCCTATACCGGCAAACCCCCGCTATTGCTGACGCGCCGTCCGCTTGCGAGCGCCGTGTCCGCCAAGGGTGGGAGCCAGGCAGGCGCGGACCGGCAACCAGCCGAGGCGGCGGCGATCCCGGTGCCGATCGGCAGCAAGGTCTTGGCGGCGGTTTCCGGCGGCGCCGGGATTCCCGAATTGCTTGTCGAGACCGGCGCCTCCGCCTCCGCCCCCGACATTCATCCCTTCGAGGCGATTGGCGGGGAAAGTTATCGCCTGGAAATGGTTTTGGAAGCCGGCGTTGGTTTAACCATCCGTCAGGACGGCGATACGCTGTCACAATGGCAGTTGAACGTGATCCCCGATCTGGCCCCGGAGATCAGCTTTGCGAAACTGCCGTCCGGCAGCCAGCGCGGCAGTCTGGTGATCCAATACGAAGCGCGGGATGATTATGGGATTTCCAGCGCCTCGGCGGTCATCCGCCGCTTGACCTCGGACGGCAGCATCGGCAATGACTCGCCGCTGATCCTGCAGATGCCGCTGCCGGGATTGGGCAAGACGACGGTTACCGGCAAGAGCTTCAACGAGCTGACGCCGCATGCCTTTGCCGGTCATCTGGTCCGGATCGTCATGCAGACAACCGACGAGATTGGCCAGATCGGGAAATCCGAACCGGTTGAGATGATCCTGCCGGAGCGGATCTTCCGGCATCCCGTGGCGCGTGCCGTGATCGAACAGCGCAAACGGCTGGTCTCAAAGCCCGAAGAGCGGCGCGACATCGCCGGGGTGATCATGACGATCGCCGCCCGCCCGCAGCATTACGCGGATGATCTGGTGGTCTTTCTGAACCTTAAGTCGGCGGCGGCGCGGCTCAGCTTGAACGAGGACGGCGGCCAGGATGGATCCGTCGTTTCGTTGCTGTGGGACACCGCGCTCAGGATCGAGGATGGCGAGCTTTCGATCGCCGCGCGCCAGCTACGCGAGCTGGAGCGCCAGCTACAGGACGCGCTGGCCGGTGACGCTTCGGACGAGCAGATCGAGCAACTGATGGATCAGCTCAAGGAAGCCATCGATAAATATCTCGAAGCGATGGCTAAACAGCAGCAAAACCAGACCGGCCAACAACAGCAAGGAGAAGGCCAGCAGGCCGAGGGGGATGACGCGATGCGCCGTCAGGATCTGCAGGAAATGCTCGAGAAAATGCGGGAAATGGCGCAAAGCGGCGCGCGGGATTCGGCCCGTGAAATGCTCTCGCGCTTGCAGGAGATGATGGAAAATCTGCGCATGGGCAACCAGCAGATGTCGCCTCAACAGCGCGCCACCCAGGAGATGATGCGCCAACTCAGCGAGCTGTCCCGCCAGCAGCAGCAGTTGATGGACGACACTTACAAGCAACATCAAAAGGGCGACCGCCAGGGCAAGAACGGCCGCGACGGCTCGAACGAATGGGGCCGGATGGGCGGCCAACGCCTGCAACAACCACCGAGATTCGGCGAAGGTATGCCGCGCCAGCGCCAGCAAGGTTCACCACAATCCGGGCCGCGCCGCCAAGGCCAAAACCGGCAAGGCCAAAACCGCCAAGGGC
>JAQBUJ010000220.1 GCA_027623845.1 Pseudomonadota bacterium | reverse complement strand
GAATGAATCACAAAACACTAAATATGGGAATCCCTCGCGAGTCAGCCTCAGCGCAAATTGGTATTAGGGTCGCCCGCACCGTGATCACCGGCGTTGAATGGGCGGCGATCTGGGCCGCCGGCATCGCCTGTGCCGGCGTCGCCTGGGGATTGCTGGTCAGTTTGGCCAGAGTGCATGGCGCCGGGACACTGGTGGAAGTAAACCGGCAGACCATCCGCATCAGCGCCATGGTATTCGGCATCGTCATCGGCGCGCAGTTGTTTTCGCTGGTTTTCCGAGGTTACGGCGGCGACGAGATCGTCCATGAAATCCTGAGCGATCTGCCCGGTGGGACCATCGGCGCGGTGTTCGTGGTGATGCTGGTGATGTTCATCCTGGGGTTCTTCCTCGACTTTATCGAGATCACCTTCGTGGTGGTGCCGATCGTCGCGCCGATCCTGTTGATGATGGATTTGAACCCGGTCTGGCTGGGAATCATGATCGCCATCAATCTGCAAACCTCGTTCCTGACGCCGCCGTTTGGTTTCGCCCTGTTTTACTTGCGCGGCGTTGCGCCGCCTGAGGTGACCACCGGTATGATCTATAGGGGAATCATTCCTTTCGTGATGATCCAGGTTTTCATGCTGGTGCTTCTGGCGGTGTTCCCGGAAATGGCCACTTGGCTGCCGAGCGTGATTTACGGAACCTCGTGAGAGACCCGGATGATTGGTTCGCTACCTTCCGGGATAGCCTATTAGGCGCAATCCGGGCGCCGGCGATCTGATAGAGAAACGCGGTCCGCGCCGTATCGGCTGTCGCCTTGCCGTGCGGCGTGGGGCGGCGCACTCTGCCTGGGTCATGCTTGATTAGCCCGGAGGCCTCGATGTCCCATGTTTTCCCCCGCCACTCGCAATCAACACCGCCTGTCGCCGTGCGCGGTGAGGGGTGTTACATGGTCGATGCTTCTGGAAAACGCTATCTCGATGGTTCCGGCGGGGCGGCGGTTTCCTGCCTCGGCCATAGCGACCCGGAGGTTTCCGCGGCGATCAAGGCTCAGCTTGACGAAATTGCTTTTGCCCATACCGGCTTCTTCACCAGCCAACCGGCCGAGGATCTGGCTGATCTATTGATCGCCAACGCTCCGGGCGACCTGGACCGGGTCTATCTGGTTTCCGGTGGTTCGGAAGCCAATGAGGCGGCGATCAAACTGGCGCGGCAATATCACGTGGAGCGCGGTGAGCCGCAACGCCGTCATCTGATCGCCCGACGTCAAAGCTATCACGGCAATACCCTCGGGGCGCTGTCGGCGGGCGGTAACGAATGGCGGCGAGAGCCGTTTCGCCCCCTGTTGATCGATGTCACCCATATCGCTCCTTGTTTTAAATACCGGTTGCGCGAGGAAGGCGAGAGCCCGGAGCAATACGGACGCCGGGCCGCTGATCTCCTGGAAGCCGAGATCCAACGCCTGGGACCGGACAGCGTGATGGCTTTCATGGCCGAGCCGGTGGTCGGCGCCACGATGGGGGCGGTGGCGGCGGCGCCGGGTTACTTCAAACGGATTCGCGAGATCTGCGACACTTACGGTGTGTTGTTGATTCTCGACGAAGTGATGTGCGGCATGGGGCGGACCGGCACGCTGTTCGCCTGTGAGCAGGACGGGATCGCTCCGGATATCGCCTGCATCGCCAAGGGGCTGGGCGCCGGTTATCAGCCGATCGGCGCGATGCTCTGCAGCAGCCAGATTTATCAGACCATTGCCGAGGGGTCGGGTTTCTTTCAACACGGGCACACATATCTTGGCCATCCCGTCGCCTGCGCCGCCGGTCGCGCGGTGGTCTCGGCGGTGTTAAATCGTGGTTTGCTCGGCCGGGTCCAAGCCCAGGGCGTCAAGCTGACGGCGGCTCTGCACGAGCGTTTCGGCCAGAATCCGCATGTCGGCGATATCAGAGGGCGCGGCTTGTTTCAGGCCTTGGAATTCGTCACCGGCCGCGAAACCAAGACGCCGTTCGACCCGTCTCTGGGCATCAACAAGATCGTCAAGAAGGCGGCCTTTGAGGCCGGTTTGATCTGCTATCCGATGGGCGGCACCATTGACGGTCGTCTGGGCGACCATGTCCTGGTGGCGCCGCCCTTCATCATTCAGGACGAGCAAATCACCGAGTTGGTCGACAAATTGGAGGTGGCGGTCAAGGCGGCGGTTGGCTCATAGCGGTCGTTGGCTGCACCTTGACCTTGCTCCAATCGGGTTCCGCCTGCTATTAAACGCCCATTCATTTCACCCTGACCGGTGCGTCCTGCCTTAATGGCTGGGGCCTTCGTGCCTGTTCATGGAAGATCCACGCCTGTGAGTTCAACCACCGCCAACCAGACCAACCGGCCGAGCGACGAGGGCCTGAGCGGCACTGCGCGCGCCGACCAGTTCGCTGACGGTAGCAAGTTCGAGGTCGATATCCTGATGCGGATCACCCGCATGGGGCTGGCGCATCATTGGCGGATGACGACGGCGGTTGTCGCAACGATCGGGGCGGCGATCTTTCAGTTGTTTATTCCGCGCTATGTCGGCCAAGCCGTCGACCATGCCCAGGGTCTATTGGGCGGCGGGGCGGCAGGGGCCGGCGACGCCCAGACGGCCTTGTGGACAGCGGCCAGCATGATCGTCTTCTTCAGTGTGCTGCGCGGAGTGTTTTCGATGATGCAGAACTATCATGGCGAGAGCATCGGCCATTGCATCGGCTATGAGTTGCGCTTGGCCTTTTACGAGCAGGTACAGCGGCTCTCCTTCAGTTTTCACGACAAGGTCCATACCGGCGATCTGATCACCCGTGGGATGCTCGACCTTGAAGGCGTGCGGATGTTCATCAGCACCGGGGTGATCCGCATGCTGCTGCTGGCCGTCCTGATCGGCGGCAGCACGTATTTTCTGATGAGTACCGACGTGGTGCTGGGCCTGCTGGCATTATCCTTTGTGCCCTTTGTCGCCTGGCGATCCGCCGTGGCGCGGCTCAAGCTGCGGTGGATGTGGTTGCTGATGCAGGAGCGGTTGTCGGTGATTACCCGGCTGATGGAAGAGAACCTCACCGGGATTCGGGTGGTCCGGGCGTTCAGCGCGCAGAAATTTGAGCTTGATCAGTTCGAGAAAGCTTCCGAGGATGCGCTCGGCGTCGCCATCCAACGGGTTAGCGTACGGGTCAGCAACACCACGGTGATGAGCTTTGCGTTTTTCGCCTCGATGGTCCTGGTGCTGTGGGTTGGCGGGCTGAAGGTGATCGATGGCGAGATCACCGTGGGCCGTCTCGCCGAGGTTCTGACCTTCATGATGCTCCTGCAGATGCCGGTGCGCCAAATCGGGATGATGGTAAACTCCTTCGCCCGCGCCTCGACCTGCGGCGTGCGTTTGTTTGAGGTGATCGATCGGGACCCCCGGATCAAGGACCGCGACGCGGCGCCGCCTCTCGAATTGAAGCGAGGCGTTCTGACCTTCGAGGATGTGTCGTTCAGTTTCGGTCCGGAATCGCCGGACACCCGCGTGCTTTCCGGCGTCAGCTTCTCGGTCGGTTCGGGCGAGACATTGGGGATCGTCGGGCCGCCGGGCTCCGGCAAGTCGACCATCGCCCATCTGGTGCCGCGGTTTTATGATGTGACCGGTGGGCGGGTGAGCATCGACGGCCAGGATATCCGCGATATCTCTTTGGACTCACTGCGCCAGGCGGTCAGCGTCGTTCAGCAGGACGCCCATTTGTTCACCGCCTCGATCGAGAACAACATCGCCTATGGCGACCCCTGGTCCGATGGCGAGCGGATCGCCCGGGCCAATCGATCGGCGCAATTACACGATTACGTCGCGCGTTTGCCCGGGGGCTATGAAACCTTGGTGGGGGAACGCGGGGTGTCTCTTTCCGGTGGTCAGCGACAGCGATTGTCGATCGCGCGGGGTATTCTTTCCGACCCGGCGATTCTGGTGTTTGACGACTCGACGGCCGCCGTCGATGCCGCCACCGAGCAGCGTATTCGCGTGGCCTTGCGCGACGGGCAGGATCAGCGCGCGACGGTAATTATCTCGCACCGGCTAGGCTCGCTCATGCATGCCGATGAGATTCTTTTCGTCGAGGCTGGCCGGGTTGTTGAGCGCGGAACGCATGCGGAGCTGTTGGCGCTCGGCGGTCGGTATCGCGATCTTTACCAATTGCAATCCAGGCCCGGAATCGACCATGGCGTCGACATGCCGGGAACCGGCGGTGCGCCATGAGTACGACAGACGAAACCTCGCACCCGCCCAAGGCGGTCGTTGGCTCTCAGGTGAGCCAGGACGAGGAGATGTTTGGCCGGGCTTTCGACGGTCAGGTGATCCGGCGTTTCCTGGGATTTTGCTGGCCTTACCGCAAAAGCCTCTGCGTGGCCATTGTCTCGGTTTTGGTGTTTACCGCCTCCCAGGTCGCGATCCCTTTCGTGATCCTCTCGGCGATTGACAACGCCTTGGTCGAAGGCCGTCAGGACCGGGCCATGCTGGAGATGATCGCGTTGATTTTCGCGGCGGTGGTGATTCTCAACTATGGCGCCAACTTCCTGCAGGAGAGTCTGGTCGGCCGAGCCGCCGAGCGGGTGTTGATTGATCTGCGCCGGGCGATGTTCACGCATTTGCAGCGGGTGTCGCTGTCCTTCATGGACCGGACCGAGGTTGGACGCCTGATGTCCCGGCTGCAAAGCGATGTGAGCGCGCTTCAGGAGTTCCTGGAAAGCTCGATCTTCGCGGTCGGCGATCTGGTGTTGTTGGTTGGCATTGTTGCGGTGTTGCTGGTGCTTGACTGGAATTTGGGGCTGTTGACCCTGTCGATTGTGCCGGTGCTGTTCGTGATGCGGATCATTTGGCTACCCCGCGCCAAGGAGGCCTTCATGCGCGCGAGAGAGGCCAATTCGATCGCCAACGGCGCGCTTGCCGAAGCCATCCACGGGGTGCGCACGGTCCAAGGCATGGTGCGTGAGAAGGTCAATTTTGCGCTCTATAACGATCGGGCGCGACAAAACATGCTGGCGCATTTTCGGGCCGCCAAATTTGCTCAGATCAATGTTCCGATCGTCGACACTTTAACCGGCGGCGCGATGGCGATCGTCATTGTGGTTGGCGGCAATCAGGTGTTGGGGGGAACCCTTGAACTTGGCGTCATGGTGGCCTTCATCTTCTATGTTCAGCGGTTTTTTGACCCGATCCGATCGCTGACGTTGCAATACAGTTTGATGCAACGGGCGATGGTCTCGGGGCAGCGGATTCTTGAGGTTCTGGACGTCAGTATCGCGGTCGAGGACAAGCCCGAGGCCATCGATATGGTGACGTGCGAGGGGTCGATTGAATTTCGCGACGTGACCTTCGGCTATGTGAAGAATCAGCCGGTGTTGCGGAACGTATCGTTCAAGGTCGCCCCTGGCGAGACCGTGGCGCTCGTTGGTCCGACCGGTTCGGGCAAGACCAGCGCGACGGCGTTGGTGCACCGGTTCTATGACATCTGGGACGGCGCGGTTCTGGTTGGCGGCCATGATGTGCGCGATGTTACCCAGGAATCCCTCGGTCAGCATGTCGCCATGGTTCTGCAGGAGCCTTTCCTGTTTACCGGAACGGTTTTCGACAATATCCGATATCGCTGCACCGACGCATCGCGCGAGACGGTGATCGAGGCGGCCAAGGCGGTCGGGGCGCATGAGTTCATCGAGAAGCTGCCCGATGGTTACGACGCCATCCTGGAACAGCGTGGCGCCAACCTGTCGCTGGGCCAACGGCAATTGCTGAGCTTCGCTCGGGCGATCGTCGCCGACGCGAAGATTTTGATCCTCGATGAGGCGACGGCGAATATCGATAGCTATACCGAGATGCAGATCCAGACGGCGCTGGCCAAATTGCTTGAGGGGCGCACCGGTCTGGTGATTGCCCATCGGTTGGCGACAATTCGCGGTTGTGACCGGATCATAGTGCTCCAGGATGGAGAAATCCGCGAGGAAGGCCCGCATGACGCGTTGATGCAGGCCGGTGGCTTGTATGCCGGGCTCTACACGCTGAACTATGCGTCCTTCGATGATGTCGCCGACGATGTGGCGGACGGCTTGATTGGGACCGCCGGCACCACCTGAGCGA
>JAQBUJ010000219.1 GCA_027623845.1 Pseudomonadota bacterium | reverse complement strand
AGTGGCGTTATAAAATACGGTCACAAACTCGAAACAAATTGTTGAGATGGTCACGGCAATCAACGCCAGGGCGATCGAGTTACGATCCGGCGTCACGAACCAAAGCGCGGCGGTGGCGAGGATACAGCCGATACTGAAGGTGGCGATCCAGGGTTTGCGCCGGCCGGATTGATCGGCGATCGCGCCAAGCAGCGGGCTGAGTATCGCCACCAGAATGCCGGCGATCGCGATTGCCTGGCTCCAAAGCACCGTCCCCTCGATCTCGTCGCCGACAACGCCTTGGGCGAAATAGGCTGAAAAGACAAAGGTCACGACAATTGTCGGATGCGGAGAATTGGCCCAATCGAACAGGCACCAGGAAATGACCGCGCGCCGCCCTACCGCCATGAGAAGCCCCGCCGGTTGTTCATTGTCTGTGCCGATAGTCCCTTTGCGGGACCAGACGCCAACCGGTTTCGGGACGGATCAGCACGATATTCTCTCCCAAAATCTCGGCGTTAAACGCTTGGCCCTCGAGCGCTTTGAACAGGGATTGGGTTGTGCCCGCCCGATCATGGTCCGAGATCTCCATGATGATACAGTCGACCCGGTCGATCCAGCGTTCGGCTCCGGTGCTGAAAATTTCATGTTCGCGCCCTCAATGTCGAGCTTCAGAATGCCGATGCGAGGCCAATCGAACCGAGTCAGAATATTCTCGATGCTCAGGGCTTCAACCTTGGGCCCGGCGCCGGCCTCGGTGGTGACCTGGAAGGCCTCGTTGTTTGATCCCTGTCGCAGGGCCAGTGTGGCCGGACCGCTCCATAACGCGAGATTAAACAGCTCGATCCGGGGATCGTCGCCACAGTTCCGTCGCAGCAGGGCGAAATTCTCTATGTCCGGCTCAATCGCAACGATTCGAGCATCTGGATGGTTATGCCGGAACCGCAGGCTCTCCAGACCGATATTGGCGCCCGCGTCGATGATCGTGCCGACCGGTCGGCTGGCGGTGTCGATGATTCGGTAGTTCGGATCATACAGATGCGTCAGCATGCCGAAATCAGCCCGACCGCGAAAATGCAGATCCCGGCCCAGTTGCTTGACCGCCACCCGGATTAGTCGAGAGGAACGGCGCGCGAGCCCAAAACTCCGAACCGCGCTGGTGAACCCCATGACCCGCCATAGGGCGACAAACCGGGCCAAGAAGACGAGCGCGCGTTGGAGCCAATTCAGCATGATGATCCCGGTTTTCCGCCAAGAGTGGTCAGGCGAGGGCCTGTCAGGCGGGTTTCTGCCAGCCATTCAGTATGGCGCGGACCGCTGTCGCGAAGGCCGTCGGCTGGTCCAATGTCAGGTGATGTTGTGCCTCGGGAATTGCGATAACCGGAGAGCCCGGAGCCATCAGGGAGGTCATATAGCGGGCTGTTTCCGGCGTTAAAAGCGCGCTTTTATCGCCATAAATCAATCCGGTGCGGCATTTCACCTGCGCCAGATACTCATGGTACGGCTCGGTGAAGCGTCGGTGATGCATGGCGTTGCCATCGAACTTCCAGGTCCAGCCGTCGGCCTCCTGCATCAGCGAATGCCGACCGATATGCTCCACCAGGAACGCATTCTCGCAGCTTTGCTCCGGCATCAGGCGAAAACGACCAAGCGCGGTCACAAAATCCGGGTAGTGGCGCTTGTTGCCCATCTGCCTGGGCTTTCGCACTGCCTGGGTTTGCGGCGCGCGAATCGGCGAATCGGCGATGATCAACCCCGCGATATCCTCGCCGTGCATCTGGGCGTAACGGGTGGCGGTCAGACCGCCAAAGCTGTGGCCGATGACATAGACCTCGGGGCCGAGTTCCGCATCCTCGATCACCCGGGCCAGCTCGGCCGAACGGATTTCAGCGCTGTATTCATCGCGTCGCCCGCTGTCGCCCATGCCTGAAAGGTCGGGGGCGGCGACGCGATAGTGGTTGGCGAAAAAGGGCGCAAGAAAGCTCCACCAATGTCCATGGCCGCCGCCGCCATGGACAAAGAGCAGACCAGCCCGTCGTTCCGGCTCCGCTGGCCCGTCCCAAAGCAAGTAGTGGATCGGGCAACCATCCGAGTCGACCTGTCTTGACTGGCCCGGTTGGGCCATGGCCCAGCGGTACCAGTCTGGGCAATCGGCGCTCACCGCCAAGAGATCAATCATAGGGTCATTCACGGATGAGTCCTCAGAGGCGGGGCGTAAACTGGGAGCAGCGGCCGGAGTGGTGTCCATCATTGTCTCGTCGGTCAGTCTGATCACGAAGCGGGTGAATGGCGCCGGAGCGCCGGATGCTTGAATACAGGTCTTTGGTGGCGGGGACAATTCCGGCAGACTGCGACTTTGAGGGCTGCAGCTATAAGGACTGGTCGGGTCCGGCGCGGCTATGGGCCCTGAGGGATCAGAGGTCACAAGGGGTTAGGGAGAAGGTCATGGGCAAGCTGAAGATGGGCGTGATGCAGATGGTCGAGGCGGCGCGGGCCGAGATCGAGGAGGTCGAGGCCAGTGATGCGATCAAGGAGGCCGGCGACCCGGATTGCCTGGTGATCGATATCCGCGACATCCGTGAGCGCAAACGCGACGGCTATATCCCCGACAGCTTCCACTGTCCGCGCGGTATGATTGAGTTCTGGGTTGACCCGGACAGCCCCTATTTCAAGGAAATTTTCGACGAGAAAAAACGCTTCCTGTTCCATTGCGCCGCCGATTGGCGCTCCGCCCTGACGGTTCAGACCGTTACCCGCATGGGCATGGAAAACACCGCTCATATCAAGGGCGGTCTGAAGGGCTGGCGGGAGGCGGGCGGGCCTTTCACCAAGGATGAAGGATGACCAAGCCCGGCTCCGACCTGGTTCGCTCGGAGGAACACGGCGCTCAGTTGGCGGAGAGTTGTCTGGAGCGCGCGCGTCGCGTCGCGCCGGTGCTCGCCGCCGCGCATGACCGCATCGATGCCGAGCGCAAGCTAACCGATGATGTGCTGCAGGCGATGCACGGCGCTGAACTGTTCCGAATGACCTTACCGCGGGCGCTTGGCGGCGGAGAAGTGTCGCCTCCGGTGTTGGCGCAGATGACCGAAATCATCGCCAAGGCCGATGCCAGCGCCGGTTGGTGCTTGGGCCAAGGCAGCGGATGCGCCATGTCGGCTGCCTTCATGGACTCCGAGCCGGCGCGCCAGGTCTTTGGTCCCGACAACGCGGTGCTCGCTTGGGGCGCCGGGCAGGCTGGCAAGGCGGTGGCTTGCCAAGGCGGCTACCGGGTGACCGGATCCTGGCAATTCGCCAGTGGCGGCAAGCATGCCACCTGGCTAGGCGGTCATTGCAAAGTCTTCGAAGCTGATGGCAGCCCGCGGATCACCGAGGAGGGTCGTCAAGCCGACCGGACCGCTCTGTTCCCGCGGTCGGTGGCACAGATACATGACGACTGGCATGTCATGGGTCTAAAAGGCACCCGCAGCGAAGGTTATACGGTGACCGATCTGTTCGTCGCCGCGCCGTTGACCTTGGATCGGGACAACCCGGCGGAATGCCAAAGTAAGGCGCCGCTTTATGTGTTTCCGACGACCCTGGTATATGCGTCGTGTTTTTCCGGCGTGGCCTTGGGGATCGGTCGCGGGGCGCTTGACGATCTGATCACCCTCGCCAGGACCAAAACCCAACGCTCGGCCCGTTCTTCGATGGCAGATAGCCCGGTTTTCCACACCCAGATTGCCGAGCTTGAGGCGCAATGGGGCGCCGCCCGCGCCTACCAGCAGTCGACCCTACAAGACGTTTGGGAAAGTGTCTGTGCGACCGGGGCTTTGTCGGTGGAAAACCGGGCCCGGATCAGGCTCGCGGCGACCTATGCGATCAATCAGACGACCGATGTGGTGCACCGGGTCTATCGTCTGGCCGGCTCTTCGGCGATCTTCGAGAATGCCCCCTTCGAGCGGCGGTTCCGCGACATGCACGCGGTCTCGCAGCAGATGCAGGCCCGACAAAGCCATTACGAAACCGTCGGTCGGCAAATCATGGGCCTGGATAGCAGCAGCCCGCATATGTGAGCGGGAGCCCGGCGGTAAACCTTGCTTCCGGGAGGCTCGACCGGCCTTTCCGCTGGCCCATCCGGTGGGTGATTGCGATTGGGCGAAATTCGGTCGCCATTGGCGTATGGCCCGTCGTAAGGTCGGCGCAACACGATCAAAAACCGAGGAGATGACGGATGTCTAGGGTTCACGTACTGGCGGTAATCACCACAAAACCCGGCAAGCGGGACGAGGTTTTGGCGAATTTCAAGGCCAATGTCCCAGCGGTTCATGCCGAGGACGGCTGCCTTGAATATGGCGCGGTCGTTGATTGCGCCGAGGCCGGGTTCGCCACCCCCTATGGCCCAGACAGCTTTGTCGTGGTCGAGAAATGGGCCAGCCTTGATCACCTCAAGGCCCATTCCACCGCGCCGCACATGAAGGCTTATGGCGAGAAAAACAAAGACCTGCTGGCGGACCGCAAGATCCACGTGATGTCGGACGCTTGAGGCGTTAGCTAATTCATATCGGTATCGATATGAAAAAATAATCCCATCATCCACCACGGTTGATGCCATGGCGGATGATGGGATATCCTTGGTTTTTTAATGGTTCCCGATCGGCGTCACACGCTGAGACTCCGACGATCGTCGATTTAAATCATATTATTTTCAATGGGTTGTAAAATTTTAGCTGAAATTCGGCGAGACAAGGTTATTTAAATCGATATCGAAACAACATATGTTTATACAGGCTTGGTCCCAATGACGACCGTGCGATGCAGCACCCGGGTATGGACCGACATGTCGTAATTGCGGTCGGCGCGGTGTAGCAGACAACGATTGTCCCACATGACCAGATCACCGCGCCTCCATTGGTGGCGGTAGACGTTGGCCGGCACGGTGGCGCGCTCCAACAGGTCGTCGAGCATCGCCTTGCCCTCGGCCTCCGGCATGCCGGCGATATGGCCAATATGCATGCCAAGGTAAAGTGACTTGCGGCCAGTCACCGGGTGCGTGCGCACGACGGGATGGTCAACCGGTGGTCGCTCTTGCTTCTGCACTTCGGTTGCCGGCTTGTTCCCGATGTTGCGGCGGCTGGCCTCCCAGCTATGCACGGCTCGCAACCCGGTGAGCGCGGTTTTCTCATCCTCGGGGAGCGCGTCATAGCCCATATGCATATTGGCGAACAGCGTATCACCGCCCTCAGGCGGTACTTGAATCGCATGCAGTAACGTCGTGAGCGAGGGGATCGCGTGATAGGACTTGTCCGTGTGCCAGAAATAATTCCCATGGGTGCTCGGCGTCGGCGTCGGTTTGCCGGTTGCCGCATCCAGGTTGGTGACCGTGTGGACCGGTGGATACCGGGTGCCGTCCGGCAATCGTCCGACATGCTCTTCAAGGTCGCCGAAATTCAAGGTAAAGGCGTGCTGCTGATCCTTGGTCAGATGCTGATCGCGAAACACCAAAATATGATGGGCGACAAAGGCCTCGAGAATAGCGTCGCGAACGTCCGGCGTGATCGGTTTGGCCAAATCAATGCCGTGAATTTCAGCGCCCGCGACATCGCTCAGCCGGGCAATGGTGAACGGTGGCGCGGCGGCCAGAGCGGCTGTCGGGCTGGCGGTCGCGGCGGCTTGGGAGAGATCGGTCATGGCGCGTCCTCGTTTGACGGGCCGCCCCAGCTTCGTCACCGGAGACGGCGATCCAAGCGGTAGAATGCTGGAACGGGTCCGCTCACGCAATATCTGACCTCACCGTGCCGCCAATCAATCTTGGTGGCGATTAGGGCTGGAGATTTGGACGACCCGGTCATACCTCAACGACGCAACGCCAGCGCGCTGGCGCTTATTGATGATCGTAGTCGAGGATTCCGGAACTTGATCGGATGGCCATCACTAGAGAGCGGGGCAAGTCGCAACCTCTAAGACCGGGGCCGATAACCCTGCGGCGGCCAGACGATCAGCGCGATGAGCGGGTAGACGAGCATCGTGGTCCAGAGGAATAAATTGTAGACGTTAATATAGCCGATATTCGTTGCTTGGCGCGTGACCTCACCGGCTGTAATGGGCGGTGCAAAAGTCTTCCACGGTAGAGGCGGGATAGTCCCGCTTTTGGCGGATTAAAA
>JAQBUJ010000218.1 GCA_027623845.1 Pseudomonadota bacterium | reverse complement strand
ACCCGCGCTCCTCGACGGCGATCGCCAACTCATGCGGCGCCATCGAATAGTCGGTGGTGAACATCACAACACCGAATTTCATCGTCTTATCTCCTAGGTTGTATGGGCGGTTATATTCGCCGCCGCTGATTTCAGCTTGGTCCGGTAGGCTAAGGGGGGCCGGTACTGGGCAACCGCAATCACTTTCGAGAGTGGCACTTCGGCTGTCTCGACGACAAGAATTCCTTGATCGTGGCGATGGTTTTCCCGATGTTGATCGCCTAGGTGATGTAACGATCAGATCGGCCCGGTCGATCATGCTGATCTTTTGACGTTACCCGGGCGTGTCGGGCGGTGGCGTCGAAAGCTCGATCCACCGGGTCGGACGCCGGAAATCCGATGGAGAAACCCGGATGACGCAACCGCTTTCTGATGATTGGCGAGACTGGCTGCGGCTCAATCTGCGGCGGGGTTGTGCGTTGGACGAAATGTACCAGCGCGCCGCCGATCAGGGATTTGATCCGAACGAGATTTCCAGCGAGCTTGGCGGCTATCGCCCGGTCGATACCCCGCCTTCCGACGGCGCCGACGGGGAGCCATGGTTCAGTCTCTATCATGCCCCGATTACCAAGGCGTCGAGCCAGCCCAGGGCGTGGCGGCTGGATACCGGGCTTGCTCAGCTTTATGAGGTGCCGGAGCTGCTCTCGCCCGAAGAATGCGTTTCCCTGGTCAAAGTCATCGACACCTCTCTCAGCCGGTCAACGGTGACCGTGGGACCGGCCGATTATCGCACCAGCCGGACCTGCCATATGCGAGCGGCGAACCCGGACTTGATGAGTCAAATCGATGCGCGGATCGCCGGTCTTATCGGCTGCGACCCGTCATTCTCCGAGCCGATACAAGGCCAGCGTTACGACGTTGGGGAATATTTTAAGGCGCATACCGACTGGTTCACGCCGGATACCAAGGAATTCGAGACGCATACCAACTCGGGCGGCCAGCGGACCTGGACCGTGATGATCTACCTCAACGCCGTGGCCGCAGGCGGCAGCACCCGGTTTGAACGCATCGGCCGCACGTTTAACCCGGTCCCAGGTCTCGCCGTGGCGTGGAACAACCTCGGCCTTGACGGCGTACCCAACGTGAACGTTTTGCACGAAGCCCAGCCGGTGTTGAGCGGTTCAAAATACGTGATCACCAAGTGGTTTCGCGAACAGGCTGGGCTGAATGCTTAACAGGCCGGTGGAGTCGCTGAAGATGTGATGAGGGTTTGGCGAGGGCCGGTTAGTGACTTTAGGCGTGGTTGAAAAGCAGATCATCCGCATTGGGTTGGATGAATTTGTTGGAAAGAGCCCGAAGTTTCAAAATATTTCTCAAAGGAAAAAGCGCCAGATGTTGAATGGAGAAATAGGGCGTGTCTTGAGTGCGTAGATCCGCTCTACAATCAAAAAACAGCGTGAATCGCTTCCGCTGCACGCGGTGAACAACCCGACCTTTCCTCATGCCGGTGTCATTCCTTGGCCAAGTCCGCCCGCGCCCGTTCCAGCAATCGGGTCATCTCGACCGCCCCTTGTTGCAGATCACAGAGCACCGCTCCTTCTCCGGCTACGGCGCTCAGGAACTGGCGAAAGCATTCGGTCAGCAGGACCACTGGGGTGATGTTGACCACTCGCGTCTGCTGCATCGCGCCGATGGTCGGGGTGTGGCCACCTTCGGTCGCCCGATAGGTGATCTCGGTGATGTCCATGGTGTCGCCATTGAAGTCGAGCCCGATCGAGCCCTGATCGCCGATCAAGGTCAAGGTCTTGGTGGTCAGAGAGCCGGCGAGATAGGCGTCGTTCTGTTTGCCGCCGAACATGATGCCGAGTCTGAGATAGCCGCGGGCGCCGCCGGGATAACCGAGGCGCAGATGCACGGTCTCGGCGATCGGTCCACCGAGCAGATGGTCACCGGTGACGGTGAATTCTTCCGGTGCGGCGCCGGCGAACAGCCGCATCAGGTCGAGCATGTGGACGCCGTCATTCTCCAGCAGGGTGGCGTCCGGGCGCATCCGTTTCCAGCCGGTGAACACCGCATCCATGGCGACCAGCCGGCCAATCCGCCCCTCGGCCAGCAGGCGCTGGGCCTGGATCACCAGGGGATGGGCGCGGAGCACGAACTGCACTTGCGCCGGCAACCCGGCGGCCTCGGCGACGGCGCACAGATCCTCGGCCTCGGCCAAGGTTTTGACCGCCGGTTTCTCGATCAGCACCGGCTTACCGGCGTCGAGCGCGGCGCGGGCCAGCCGGTAGTGATCATCGGAGGTGCTGACGATGTCGACGATGTCGGCGCCAGCGATCAGATCCTCGGCCTTGGCCGCGATATCCTGTGGTGCGCATCCCGCCTCGCGGGCGGCGGCGCGGGCCGCTTCGCTGGGGTCGGCGACCTGTAACCGCAGGCCCGGTACTGCCCGTCGCCAGGCCTCGCCATGCTGTCGCCCGAAGGCGCCATAGCCGCAAAGCAGGACAGCAGGAGGCTGTGCCATGGGCCGGCTCCTTCCCGGTTATTACGCCAGCTGAAAGCCCTGGTAGCCGTTCTCGACCACCCGCTCACATTCCGCGACATAACGCGGAAAACCGCCGATATAGGGCATGAAGACCCGCGGCTTGCCGGGCACGTTTGCCCCGACATACCAGGAGGCGCAGGTCGAACGCAGCGACAGGTCGGCGACCTCGTTCACATGCACGCCCCAATCCAGCTCGGCCTGCAATTCCGGCTCAATCCGGCTATGGCCGTGCTCGCGCATATAGGACAGACAATCGGCGATGAAGTTCACATGTTGCTCGATCGAGGGCAGCATGTTGGTCAGCACCGACGGGCTGCCGGGACCGGTGATGGTGAACATATTGGGGAAGCCGACGGTGGTCAGACCGAGATAGGTTTGCGGACCGCCAGTCCACTTCTCCTTCAGCGACTCGCCGCCCTTGCCCTTGATGTCGATGTTGAACAGCGCCCCGGTCATCGCGTCAAAGCCGGTGGCGAAAACGATGGCGTCGAACTGGTAATCAATGTCGTCGTGCCTGAGGCCCTCCGGGGTGATGGTGTCGATCGGCGCCTTGGAGATATCGACCAGCTTCACATTCGGACGATTATAGGTGGCGTAATAGTCGGTATCGACGCAGAGCCGCTTGCAGCCGATGATATTGGTCGGGCACAACAATTCGGCCACGGCGGGGTCGGTCACCGTCTCGCGGATCATGTCCTTGACGAAATTGGCCGCCGTCTTGTTGGCCTCGGGTTTGAGCAACAGATCGCCATAGGCGCCGAGATAGGCGGTTCCGCCCTTCTCCCAGCGGCTGCGATACTCACGCCGGTATTCCTCCTCGGGCACTTCCAGCACCGACCCGGCGTTGAACGGGAATGAATAGCCCGACGGCATTTTCTTGGCCCGCTCGCGCAGGCCTGAATAGTCCGCCTTGATCGACTGCACGTATTCCTCGGCTAGCTTGGCGTTGCGGGCCGGGATCGTGTAGTTGGCGGTGCGCTGAAACACCGTCAGGTGTTTGGCTTGCTTGGCGATCTCCGGGATCGACTGGATTGCCGAGGAGCCGGTGCCGATGACGCCGACCCGCAGGCCGGTGAAATCGACGCCCTCATGCGGCCAATGCCCGGTGTGGTAGCTGGCGCCTTTGAAATCCTCGACACCCTCAAACTTCGGCATATTGAACGACGACAGGCAACCGGTGGCCATCACCACATAGCCCGAGGTGACGGTCTCGCCGGCATCGGTGACCACGCTCCAGGTGCCGTTGCCCTCGTCATAGGTGGTCGAGGCGACCTTGGTCTCGAACTGGATATCGCGGCGCAGATCGAAACGGTCGGCGACGTGATTGGCGTATTTCAGAATCTCTCCCTGCGGCGAGTATTTCTCGCTCCAGGTCCATTCCTGCTCCAGCTCCTTGTCGAACTGGTAGGAATACTGGACGCTCTCGACGTCGCAACGGGCGCCGGGATAGCGGTTCCAGTACCAGGTTCCGCCGACCCCATCGCCAGCCTCGTATACCCGGGCGCTCATACCCAGCCCGCGCAAGCGGTGCAGCATATACATGCCGGCGAACCCGGCGCCGACGATGACCACGTCGAAATCTGTGGCGCCGGCGGTTGAGCGGCTTGGTTGGTGTGCGGAATCGGGCATGGCGGGCTCCGTCGGACGTTGATTGGGCGTCTAGCGCCCCTGTCGCCGGCAGTTTTACCGAGGCAATCCCGGCGACTGCAAGGATTGCGCATGGATCAACGGCGGATAACAGAATGGTGGTGGTTATCATTTCTTAATAAAGCCGGCCTAGCTTGATCACCGTGGCGAGGACGAAGCCTCGGACAGGGCTGTATTGGGTCGGCAAAAACGAAGGTGATGTTGATGCGTTTCATCCGGGCCGAAGCAGAGTCGGACAAAAAGGCGGAGGGTTCGGTCTTTTTCCAGCGCCGTTCAGAGGCGAATATCGCGGTGGCGGCGGTCATGGAGGCGTGCCATGCCGGATGATCGCAAACGGGTTCTATTGCTTGAGGATGATGCGCTTCAAACCACGTTGTTTATGTCTGTCGCGGGTGAATTTTTGGACGATATTGTGCATTTCGAGGATGTTGAGTTGGCGCTGGAGGGCCTACGCGCGTCGCCGGTTGATCTGTGTGTCATCGACCTCGGGGTTTTCATCTCCAGCGGTAACTACAGCGCTGAAGGCGGCTTGAGTTTCATCAGCCGGGTCCGAGAGGAGATCAGCAAGAGCGTGCCGATTATTATCGCCACCGCTGTCACCGATCCCGCCGCGCTGATCCCGGCATTCGAGGCCGGCGCCGACGATTACGTGATGAAGACGGAAGGCATAAGCCAATTGATCGATCGAATGAAGGTGTGGCTGGGCAGAGCGTTTTATACGCCCGATCAATTGGATCTAAAGCGGCGGACCATCAAGGAATTATTGGAAAAGCTGCAGGACGATAATCTCGTAATGATCTGATCCCGCGCCAGCAACCCGTCGGCGTTGTAGCTTGCGTTTTTTAACTCTCGCCAGAGCGCGAGCTGAGCCATCATAAGGGCGAAGTCGCTTTCAAACTGCTTTTCAAAAAAAGCGATACAATGCTATAGCCGGCTGAGAATGACGAATTGGTGACCGCCGTGGAGGCGTGCGATGTCGGATGATTGCCAACGGGTTCTGCTGCTCGAAGATGACGCGCTTCAATCTTATTTATTCATATCCGTGGCCGATGAATTTTTGGGCGATATTGTGCATTTCGAGGATGTTGAGACGGCGCTGGAGGGCCTACGCGCGTCGCCGGTTGATCTGTGTGTCATCGACCTCGGGGTTTTCATCTCCAGTGGTAACTACAGCGCTGAAGGCGGCTTGAGTTTCATCAGCCAGGTCCGAGAGGAGATCAGCAAGAGCGTGCCGATTATTATCGCCACCGCCGTTACCGATCCCGCCGCGCTGATCCCGGCATTCGAGGCCGGCGCCGACGATTACGTGATGAAGACGGAAGGTATTAGCCAATTGACCAATCGAATGAAGCTGTGGCTGGCCAAGGCGCCCTATACGCCCGGCCAGTTGGATTTAAAGCGGCGCACGATCAAGGGATTGTTGAATAAATTGCAGGACAATGATCTGGCAATGATCTGATACGGCGCTAGCGGTCTGCCGGATTCGTGGTTGTCCTTTTCGCCATCTCTTGGCGTGGCCTGTCGACGGACGATAGCCGGCTGCACCGGCTAAACGCCCGCACCGTGGCTTGAGAAAATTCGGTAACTTGCCGGCGATCGACTGACGCCAACGGAGCCTTGAATGTCCAAGCCGGTATCGGACCTGAGCGACGATGAATTGCGCGAGGCCTGGGAGGATGGCAACTGGCTGGCCTCGCAAGGCTCTCTGACGCTGGAGCACGCGCAATTGCTTGAGGCGATTGAGCGCGAGATGAGCCGCCGCGCCGGGGCGCCGTCATAAGGGCAAAGCTGCGTTCAATCCGCTTCCCAAAACATTAATGCAATACTATAACATTATGAGGGTGCCGGAACACAGTGAAACCGCCGGAAGGCCGGAGATGGAACGGATATATCGCGGGCGGTTCGCCGCTCCTGGGCATGATCACGCGCATTGCGTCGCCGACGCCCTGGCCAGC
>JAQBUJ010000217.1 GCA_027623845.1 Pseudomonadota bacterium | reverse complement strand
CAGCATGGGATGAAGACTTCCTTCAAAGCGTAATTTGCAACTGAATTTGTTCACCCGATTCCCCTGTCCAAGCCTGCTGGGAGACCTGGCGAAAGAGCACCAGAAAAACCTGTTGAACCGGGACGAGGCGAAAGATTTTTTGCGAGACTTGATGGCGGTTTGCCAAAAGCACGGGGTACTGATCCGCACCCGCGATCAGATGCTGCAATTCAGCAAGACCTTCGGCGACTCGAGCATGCGCACGGTTCTAAAGGCGATGATCGACAAGGGCGGGAACTGCCCGGCGGCAAAGATTGAATTTCGCTGAGGGTTAATGATCGCGCATGAGAAAATGGGCTTGATATGGATATGACGCGACCATCCGCAGGTCATTTCATGGAAAAAGGAAATACGCCGATTCGCTCCAAGCAAGACGCGCGAGAGGCGATACCACATCTCAAAAAAGCCCAACTGCTCGAGCCCGACTATATCGAGGCGATCATTAAATTATCTGTCCTCACATCTCAACTCTCAACGACATCTTTAGAGACTTCCGTTGCTCTCAAATATACCGATTGGTCAATTGCTATTGATCCGAACAATGCGTCTGCTGTGCATTTTCGTGGCCTGTTCCTACGCAATATGGGGCGAACGGATTTAGCCCTTAAGGAATTTGTACGGGCATCGTCGCTGCGCCCCGATTGGTTTAGAGCGGCGCGGTTTGCCGCCAACACAGCTTTGGAATTGAGGGAAAACGCCATTGCGCAAACTCATATTGAGCGCTGCCGTGCGTTGGACCCGCACAATAGTGAAATGCTTTTGGCCCAGGAGGAACTGGAACGCGCGAAGAATTCTTCCAGCCGCCAAATCATCGCACGTTTTCCGGATGCCGTTTCCGAGATGGTGGATTTCCCATCCGCCATTTCTAAGCATTTGCTGGACGCCCTAACATTTCCCCGCGTGCTGACGCCGTCATCCAGGATCTTTGCCGCCGGCTCGTGTTTTGCGGCAAACATAGCCAAAGTCTTAAACGATCGAGGGTATTCAGCTGCAGTTAACGATTTTGGCGAGTCGATCAATTCAACACTGGCTAACCGGGAATATTTTGACTGGCTTTGCGCGGAAGATCCTTTCGAGTCGGAAATATCAGGTCGGATCTCGGCAGAGTTACGCATTAAGAACCGCGCCGAGTTGTTTGCGTCGGATGTAATTATCCTCACGGTTGGCGTCGCCCCGGTATTCTTGGACCGGGTCACCGGAAAGCTAAGGTTGCAGACGAATGAGGGGGCAGGCATCCGGCGCCTTTTGCGGGAGTGCGAGTTTCGCACTCTATCGGTCACCGAGAATGTCGAAAACCTATCACACATCCTGGCGACCATTCGCCGGCACCGCCCGACAGCCACAGTTTTTATCACGCTGTCGCCGGTGCCATTGAACGCGACGTTTGAATATCCCTCGGCGATTATCGCGGATTGCGTTTCCAAGTCCGTGTTGCGTGTCGCGATTGACGAGATCTTCCGGCAACAACCCCAAGGGGTCCATTACTGGCCAGCCTTCGAAGCGGTGCGTTGGATTGGTGGATATTCCGGCGATGCCTACGGTAAGGATGACGGATCAACTCGGCATGTATCATTGGAAGTGATACAGGCGATCACCACCGAGTTTATCGATCGGATACGGGTCCTTGTTTAAGGCAATTGTTTTCGACATTTAATTTCCCATAATATACATTATGCGACAATCCGAACGCTGCCCCACTCCGCTCCCCCACAACCGCTGGGCGCGCCCGCCTTCCAAATCTGCTAACATCGCAAAGAAGCCACGCCAGAGTCTCGAACCGCGCCGACTATGGCGCCCACGGAGTAATCGATGTCAGAAACCTTTCCGGCGGTGTTCATATCGCATGGCTCGCCGATGATGGCGTTGACCGGTGGGCCGGCGCGGGATTTTCTTCTGGGGTTGGGAACGGATCTTGGGACGCCAAGTGCGATCGCCATCATCTCGGCCCATTGGGAAACCACTGACGTGACCGTATCAACATCGGAAAATCACAGCACTATCCATGACTTCAGCGGTTTTCCTCAAGCATTGTATGAGATGGAATACCCGGCCAAAGGCGCGCCTGAGTTGGCGGCGCGAATGGTGGCGCAGCTTCGAGGCGCTGGCTTTGCCGCTGATCAGGACCCCGGGCGCGGTTTGGACCATGGGGCCTGGATACCGATGCTGCTGATGTATCCCGCCGCGACCATCCCGGTCTTCCAGATCTCGATCAGCCCCGACGCCGGGCCGTTGCATCATTTAAAACTTGGAGAGGCCTTGCGAGGGTTTCGCGATGACGGCGTGCTGATCATGGCGTCGGGTAGCATGACCCACAATCTGGCGGAACTGCGCCGGGGCGAGCCTGATGCGCCGGCTTTTCCATGGGTCACCGAATTCGCCGATTGGGTTGGCCAACGGATTGGTGAGCGCGATACCGAGGCGTTATTGGATTACCGGGAACGGGCGCCGCATGGCGTGCGCAATCACCCGCGCGACGAGCATTTTCTGCCGCTTTTCACCGCGATCGGCGCAGGCGGCGGCGCAGCGGGCCGGCGGTTGCATCGCAGTACCTCGCTGGGCGGCCTGGCGATGGACGCTTATGCTTTCGATTAGGATTACGCTGCGTTGAACGCGAACTCATCCGTCTCGTACAAAGGTCTCGATAATGAGCGACGCCAAGAAACCCTCCCCGGCTTGCCTGCCGGTGCCGGATGCCAATGCGCCGGCGATCGAGCGATTGATCGCGGTGATGGCGGCGCTTCGCGATCCCGATGGCGGCTGTCCTTGGGATCTCGAACAGACTTTTGAGACCATCGCTCCCTATACCATTGAGGAGGCCTATGAAGTCGCCGAGGCGATCAGCCAGGGCGATATGGCGGCGCTGAAGGACGAGCTTGGCGATCTGTTGCTACAGGTCGTCTATCATGGCCGCATTGCCGAGGAAGCCGGCGCGTTTGATTTCAACGACGTCGCGGCGGCGATCACCGGAAAAATGATCCGCCGTCACCCGCATGTCTTTGCTGATACGGCGATCGATGGCGCTGCGGCGCAAACCCTGGCCTGGGAGGCCCAAAAAGCCACCGAACGCGCCGCCAAGGCCGCCGCCGATGGTCGCCAGCTGGGCGCCCTGGACGGGGTCAGCGCCGCCTACCCTGCGTTAATGCGGGCGGTGAAGCTGCAGCGCCGGGCCGCGCGGGTTGGTTTCGATTGGCCGCAAATTGAGCCGGTCGTCGATAAAATCACTGAGGAACTGGGTGAGGTCATGGCCGAATTGGCCGACCCCCGGAATATCGACCGGGATGCCGTCGAGGCGGAAATGGGCGATCTGCTGTTCGCCTGCGTCAATCTCGCCCGGCATTTGGAAATTGATCCCGAATCTGCGCTGCGGCGGACCAATGGCAAGTTCGAAACCCGGTTTCGTATCATTGAGCGCCTGCTGGCCGAAGAGTTGGGGCACGGCCCGGAAGCGGCTAGTCTCGAGCAGATGGAGGAGCGCTGGCAGCGCTCAAAACGCGGCTAAAGGCGAAGCCTCAAGCAAAATATTCCATTGACGCCAGAGCAACACCGGCGTAGCGAGCATTCTCCATTTAGTTCACCCAGCGGGGACAGGGCCATGACGGCGCGGATCTTCATCGACGGCGAAGCGGGAACCACCGGGCTACAGATCCGTGAGCGCCTGATCGACCGCCGTGATATTGCGCTGATTAGCCTTTCCGATGCCGAGCGCAAGGACACCGAAGCGCGGCGGCGCGCCTTGAACAGCTGTGACCTGACGATTCTCTGCCTGCCCGATGATGCGGCGCGGGATTCCGTCTCGTTGATCGACAATGACCGCACCCGGGTGATCGACGCCTCGACCGCACATCGCACGGCCAGTGATTGGACCTATGGCTTCCCTGAGATGACGGCCGGTCAGGCCGACGCGGTGCGCGGCGCGATGCGGGTTTCCAATCCCGGATGCTATCCGACCGGCGCCATCGCGCTGATCCGGCCTTTGGTCGAGGCCGGCCTGATACCGAAGGATTTCCCGCTGACCGTGAACGCCATTTCCGGTTATTCCGGCGGCGGCAAGGCGCTGATTCAGCGTTTTGAAGGCCCCGGCGGCGATGCTGAGCCGGCGTTCTATGCCTATGGCCTGGGCCTGACGCACAAGCATCTACCGGAACTGCACCAGCACACTCTGATGCAGCACGCACCGTTATTCGCACCGGCGGTCGGGCGTTATTATAAGGGCATGCTGGTTCAGGTTCCGCTGCAACTCTGGGCCCTGCCCGGCGCGCCGCGGCCGGAGCTGATCCAACAGGCCTTAGCCGATCATTATACCGGCGGCGGTTTTGTCAGCGTTGCGCCCTTGGCCGGCGACGCCGCCAAGGTCGAGCTTAATCCCGAGGCGATGAACGCCACCAATCAGCTTGAAATTCAACTTTTCGCCCGGCCGGACACCGGTCAGTGCCTGCTGACGGCAGTGTTCGACAACCTTGGCAAGGGGGCGTCCGGCGCGGCGGTTCAGTCGATGAACCTGATGCTGGATCTGGCGCCGCGCGCCGGTCTGGAAGATCGTCTGGCGGCCTAATTCAGCCGACGGGTTTTAGCCTGCGAACAACACCCTGTGCAGCGCCTGCCAGCTTTCCTGATCCGGCGCCGCCAGGATCCCGCCGGTCATGTCATGCGCCCGATAGGGCTGGCCATCAAAGCGCGCCTGATGGCCGCCAGCCTCGCTATGGATCAGGCAACCGGGAACGTGATCCCACGGCATCTTTTTGATATACATGGCGAAATGCGCTTCGCCGGTGACCATGTGGAGATATTCGTGCCCCGCGCACCCGAGGCGGAAGTGATCGCCGAGCGCGTCATTGGCGCGGCCTCGCATCGCCTCCTTCAAGGGGCTGTCGAGAAATCGAAAATTCAACGCGCCGCGCATCTCCTCGACCGGCGCCGGCGCGAGAACCGATAGCCGTTCCGCCGCGCCGCCGTCATAGGATTGCCTCCAGGCCCCGCCGCCCCGCTCGGCGCTGATCCAACGCTTGCCCAATGGATCGAGAATCACCCCGAGAACGGCCTCACCGCCGACGACCAACCCGACCATCACACAAAAATGCCGCCCGCCCTTGGCGAAATTGCTGGTGCCATCGACCGGATCAACGATCCAAACCGGATCGCCGCTATCGAGCAGCCGAAAGACTTCCGGATCGTCCGAGGCGGCTTCCTCGCCGATCACCGTGGAGCCGGGCAGCAGGTCCTGCAACAACGGCGTCATCCGCCGTTCGGCTTCCAGGTCGGCGATGGTCACCAGGTCCTTGGGGCCGGTTTTCTCGCGGATATCCCCCTCACCCAACGTCTGATAGCGCGGCATGATCACTTCATCGGCGGTCTCCCGCATGATCTGGGCGACGCGCTCGCTGGCGGGGATGGCGACCATGAAACAACCTTTTGAAACAACAGGGGTAAAAACAACAACGGGGCCGCGGACATATCCGCGACCCCATCATAGCATCGGGTATCGAGCCCGAGAAGCAAAGAGGATAAGGGCGATTAGAAGCCCATGTCACCCATGCCGCCCATTCCACCCATTCCGCCCATGCCACCCATATCGGGCATGCCGCCGCCGCCGGCCGGCGCTTTCTCCGGCACTTCGGCGACCATGGCTTCGGTGGTGATCAGCAGACCAGCAACCGAGCAAGCATCCTGCAACGCGGTCCGAACCACCTTGGTCGGGTCCATGATGCCGGCCTTGACCATGTCGACATACTCGCCTGTCTGGGCGTTGTAGCCGATCTTCGGGTTGTTGCCTTCCAGCAGCTTGCCAACGACGATCGAGCCATCACCGCCAGCATTCTCGGCGATCTGACGCACCGGCGCCTGGATCGCCCGACGCACGATGTCGATGCCGACGCGCTGGTCATCGTTTACCGGCTTCAGCTTGTCGAGGCATTTGCCGGCGTAAAGCAGCGCAACACCGCCGCCGGACACGATACCCTCGGCAACTGCCGCACGGGTCGCGTGCATCGCGTCATCGACACGATCCTTGCGTTCCTTGACCTCGACTTCGGTCGAACCGCCGACCCGAAGGATCGCGACGCCGCCGGCCAATTTAGCCAGCCGCTCCTGCAGCTTCTCGCGGTCGTAATCGGAGCTGGTGTTCTCGACCTGGGCGCGGATCTGGCGGACCCGGCCCTCGATG
>JAQBUJ010000216.1 GCA_027623845.1 Pseudomonadota bacterium | reverse complement strand
CCGCAACCGGGCCGCGACATGGCGTTCCTCTAGCGCCTTGAACGCCTCATCCTCGCCCGGATCAAGCGAGCCGGGCAGCCGGTAGCAGGCTAATACCAGGGCCGGCAGTGACCATTGCGCCCGCCCTGC
Source organism: Pseudomonadota bacterium (assembly GCA_027623845.1). Classification (GTDB taxonomy): domain Bacteria; phylum Pseudomonadota; class Alphaproteobacteria; order Thalassobaculales; family Thalassobaculaceae; genus JADHLJ01. The sequence goes on along the minus strand of JAQBUJ010000216.1, from coordinate 6,102 downwards.
CAACGCCGCCTCTAAGACCGCGACTGCCGCGACCTCCTCGGGCGTTTCGACAAACACATGTTCGTTCAGCAGGCATTGTTCGGCCAAAGCCAAGATAAAACCGCCGAGCGCCGCCCGGTTCCGCCCCCCCTCCAGCCGACCCGCCGCCGCCAGTTGCAGCAGCGCCGCTCGAAGCCCCGTCAAGGCCGCCTCGATCCCCGGACTGGGGATTAGCGACAACGGCAGCAGCGTTCGAAACACCGGCAAATCCAGCGCCGGGGGGAGCCCGTGTTCAGCCAATTGGTCCGCCAGAACCGGGACCGCCATGCCCTGAAGCACGCGGCAGGCGGCCTGGAAACCCGACTGTAAATGCAGCAACTCGACCACCGGGCCGATCAGTTGCGGGGCGGCGACGACGCCCCGCGCCATGGCCTCGACGAGATCGCCCAGACCACCGGGGTCCGGCTGTTTCGGCGCCAACCGACGCCCGGCATCGGCAATCGCCCGCCAGGATTCGGCGTCGCTCGGATCGAGGCGGAGCGCCTGACGCCGGTGCCGGAACGCCGAGGCCACCGCGTCCCGGTTGATCTCATGAATACTGAATTGGCGCAGCACTGCCGGTTGATCCGGCCCCAGGACCAGGGTTTTGCGCAGCCAGGTTTCTGCTGCCTCGATGTCTCCATCATCAGCCGCCAGAGTGGCCAGATTTCGCAGGGTCGGCGCATGGCCCGGCGCCCGGCGCAGAATATTCCGGTAACAGACCCGCGCATCGTCATGCCTGCGCGCCGCCTGCCAGCTCGCGCCAAGATCAAACATCAAGCTCAGATCACCCGGCGCCAGCACCAACGCCTGGCCATAGCACCGTGCCGCCGGCTCATGCTCGCCGCCGCGATACAGCACACTGGCCAGCGGCGCCCACAGCCCGGCACTTGGATTGATCAGCAGCGCCCGGCGATAACACCGGGCGGCCAAGCCATCCTCGCCGCGCGCAGCGGCGATGGTCGCGGCGGTATTGTGAAACACCAGTTCGCCGGCTTCGGCGGCGATGGCGCTGGCGGCAAACTCGGCGGCCTCGTCCAGCCGGCCCTGATCGCGCAGGACCTGGGCCAACCGGTCCAATGGATGCGGGTTGTTGGCGGTAAGTTCGGCGACGGCGCGGAAACACCGCTCCGCATCCGCCAGCCTACCGGCCGCTTGATGCGCGTCCCCCTCCCGCCAGAGAGCCATGATTCGCTCGTTCACCGGTCCCTCGACAACAGTCCCTCAACACGCGTCAGCCGACCGACCAAGGATGACCGCCTGAGCCCGGAGACACAACCGGGTCGTCATCTGCCGGCTTTACGATTGGGTGTTTACTGTCTGGAAACCGCTCCCCCCGTCGTCCTGGCGCACGGCAGGACCCACGCCTGAGCGCGTTCACCGCAATCGATGGCTGAGGAATAGGATCGGTCGGTCGCCATTCTCCGCCATTCGTGTCACCCAGAGGCCTCAGGCTTCGACCCTGAGGCCTGCCCTCACGTAAGTGGGGGTCGCCAGGGCGACGGAGGTGATTTGTGGGAAATCGGGTGATGCCCGGCACGCCGGGTCAGGCTTTGCTGTCTCGAAACCGCTCCCCCCGTCGTCCTGGCGAACGGCAGGACCCACGCCTGAGCGCGTTCACCGCAATCGATGGCTGAGAATTAGGAGCGATAGGTCGCCATTCTCCACCATTCGTGGTCACCCAAAGGCCTCAGGCTTCGGCCCTGCCGTTCGCCAGGGCGACGGAGGTGATTTTGTTGAAAATCGGTGATGCCCGGCGCGCCCGATCGGGGCTTTGCTGTCTCGAAACCGCTCCCCGTCGTCCTGGCGCACGGCAGGACCCACGCCTGAGCGCGTTCACCGCAATCGACGGCCGAGGAATAGGAGCGGTCGGTCGCCATTCTCCGCCATTCGTGGTCACCCAAAGGCCTCAGGCTTCGGCCCTGCCGTGCGCCAGGGCGACGGATGTGATTTATTGAAAATCGGGTGATGCCCGACGCGCCGGATCAAGCTTTGCTGTCTCGAAACCGCTCCCCCCGTCGTCCTGGCGCACGGCAGGACCCACGCCTGAGCGCGTTCACCGCAATCGATGGCCGAAAATTAGGAGCGATAGGTCGCCATTCTCCACCATTCGTGTCACCCAGAGGCCTCAGGCTTCGACCCTGAGGCCGGCCTCGCAGAAGTGGGGCGCGCCAGGGCGACGGATGGAATTCGTTGAAAAGTGGATGATACCCGGCGCCATCACACGTCGTCGCGCACGCCGTGCCAGATCTCGCGACGCCAGCGATGCGCGATATACAGACTGACCAACAGCCCGCACACGCTGTAGACCGCCACCGTCGAGGCAAAACCGAAACGCTCGATGAAGAATCCGGCCCCCATCAAGCCGACCGGCAAGCCATAGACCGCGAGCATCCGCACCCCCATCACCAACCCGCGAAATTGCCGATCGGCGCTGGCCAGCAGGGTGACCGCCATGGCGATCATCGACAGGCTCTGGATATAACCGGTGAGCATCAGGAAGGCTTGGCCGGCAAGCTTGCCCTCGACCATGCCAAAGGCGAACAACGCCGCATACATCAGCCAGATATTGATCATCATGAAGCGGGCCGGTCGCCGCCAGCCGCCCATCATGGTCATGGTGATCGAGCCGAGCAGCGCCCCCACCGCATAAGACGCGACCATTTGGCCAAGCCCGTTCTCATCAACCAGATAAATCTCCTTGGCGACATAGGGCAATATACCGTGGGAGATCGGAAACACCGTCAGATTGACCAGAAAAGCCAGCCACATCGCCGCCAGGATCATCGGCGTGCTCCAGACATAGCCCAGCCCGCCCTTCAGATCGCTCCACGGCGAGGCCATACCACCATCCGGTCCGGCCGCACGCGGCAGACGCACGCGCGAGACCCCGAACGTCAGGCAAAAGCTCATCACATGAAAACCGGTGATCACCACATAGGCCGGCCCGATGCCAAACTGGGAGAACAGCCCCGCACCAATCAGCGCCCCGGCGATCCGCGCCGAGTCCATCGTCGTGCGGGAAATCCCCATGCCGCTCATCAATCGGTCCGGCGGCATGGTGTCGCCGATCAGCCCGTTCCGCATCACCAGATCCGAGGGCCGGATCAAGCCGACGAAAAAGGCGATCGCGAAGACATGCGTCGGGGTCAAAGAGCCGCCCCAGGCGAAACTCAACAGCGTCGCCGCCAGGCAGGCATACATCGCCCGCATGACGCAGAGCACGTTCCGCCGCCCGAGCCGATCGCCCAACACCCCCAGCATCGGCGCAATCAGGGTGCCGAGAAACTGCAACGACGCGAATAAGGTCAGCGCCAGCACCGAGCCGGTCTCGACCAGAATGAACCAGCCGAGGATCAGGGTCTCCATCTCGAAGGCCCAGGAGTTCAGCAGGTCGGCCGGCCATTGAAAGCGGAAGCTGACCACCTGAAAGGGGGCGAAAACCGAAGGCTTGGCGGGTTTGGGCACGCGGCGGGCCGAGGTGGGACGCGGGAGACCGCCACTTGAGCATGCTTTACCGGGAACGCAAAGCCGGGATGGCGAACAGCCCAAAAGCTCACCGTCCTTCGGCACGCTCAGAATGAGGGACTATACCGGCCCCAACTCCACCACCATTTGGTCAAACCCAGCAAACTGCTAGACTCGACCCGTTATCATTGACCTGGGCCGTTATCATTGACTCGGGCCGTTGCCGGCCCCGTTATCATTGACTCGGGCCGTTACCGGCCCCGTTATCAATAAACCCAACCCTGGAGGGAGCAATCATGGCACGCCAAGTCACCCTGGCGCTTTTGGATGAGATACAGGACGGCTTCAACCAGCATGATGTGGACGCCATCCTCTCGCACTTCACCGAGGATTGCATCTGGCTGATGGCCCGGGGACCGGACGCGCCCGAGGGCCGGCGCTGTACCGGCAAAGCCGAGATTGGCGCGGTATTGCACGGTCGTTATGGCGAGATCCCGGATATGCGCTGGGAAGAGATGCGCCATTGGGTCTGTGATCAGTCCAAAGCGATCTCCGAATGGGTGGTGCGCGGCACGCCGACCGATGGGCAGCCCTTCGAATATACCGGCTGTGATCTCTGGGAATTCCGCGACGGCTATGTCACCAAAAAGGACACGTATTGGAAATTCGTCGGTTGAGTGGAAGCGCCGGCCGAACCATTGCCGCAATTCACTGCCGGGCCGGCGAGGATTTGCCAACCCGGAAGAACTGTGGCACGGAACGCCGGTTTTGATGACGGGCGCAATAGACGGGTGGGATAGGAGACCGATAATGAGCGCAGGCGAAGGCGAGATCCTCCTGACGGTGTTCCTGAAACATCAACAGGACAAGAACCTGGCGGAGATCAACGCCAAGCTGGACGACACCGGCTTCTGGAAAGAGTTTCCGCCCGAGGGGGTTGAGGTCGTCGGCTGGTATGTGATGATGGGGATTGGTCAGGTTGCCATCCTGAAACTGCCGGGCCATCGTCTGCGTGACGTCAACTTGGCGCTGGAACGCTGTGCCTGGGGAGCCTTCGAAACCGAATTTCACCCGACCTATGACTTCATGCCGGTGCTAAAGTCGATCAAGGAAAAGCACGGCCTGACGGTCTAGGCCGGCGGGGTTTTTCCCCGCTGAACTTGGCCAGCTGAACTTGCCTCCCTGAATTTGGCCTCCTGGCTTCGGCCCTGATTTCGGCTCCGACTTCCGCCTCCGCGTATCGAAGAGACATCGAAGATGACTGATAAACTCACTATCGCGCTTGCCCAGTTGAACCCGACCGTCGGCCGGCTCGACGCCAATTTGGACCGGCTGCGCGAGGCGCGGACCAAGGCGGCGGCCAGCGGCGCCGATCTGCTGCTGACTAGCGAGCTTTATACCTGCGGCTATCCGCCGGAGGATCTGGTGCGCAAGCCGCTGTTCGTCGCCGAGATCCGCCAAGCGGTGGAAGCCTTGGCGCGGGAGACCGCCGATGGCGGGCCGGCGGTGCTGTTGGGGACGCCCTGGGTCGAGGACGATCGCTTGTACAACGCGATGGTGTTGCTTGAGGACGGCGCGGTCACTGCGGCGCGCTACAAGCATGATCTGCCGAATTATGGGGTGTTCGACGAAAAGCGCGTGTTCGATCCGGGCCCACTGCCCGGGCCGATCAATTTCCGCGATGTGCGCATCGGCGTACCGATCTGCGAGGACATCTGGACCCCCGACGTGGTCGAATGCATCGCCGAGACCGGTGGCGAGTTGCTGCTGATCCCCAACGGCTCGCCCTTCGAGGCCGGCAAGTCGGATGTGCGGGTTCACCATGCCGTCGCCCGGGTGGTCGAGTCCGGGTTGCCGCTGGTCTATCTGAACCAGATTGGCGGTCAGGACGAGCTGGTGTTTGATGGCGGTTCCTTCGTGATGAACGCCGACCGCACGCTGGCCTGGCAACTGCCGGCCTGGCGTGAGGATATCGCGATCACCGAATGGCGACGTTCGCCGCAGGGCTGGGTCTGCGCGCCGGGCAAGACCGCCGCGATCGAGACCGGTCTGGCGACGATCTATCAGGCGATGACCGTGGGGCTGCGCGATTACGTGAATAAAAACGGCTTTCCCGGCGTGATCCTTGGCATGTCCGGCGGCATCGATTCGGCGATCAGCGCCGCTGTCGCGGTTGACGCGCTCGGCCCGGACCGGGTGCATTGCGTGATGATGCCCTCGCCCTATACCAGCCAGGACAGCCTGGACGATGCGGCGGCGGCGTCGAAAATGCTCGGCGCCAAGCTCGACACCGTCTCGATCGGCCCGGCGATGGAGGCGTTCGCCAGCATGCTGGGCGAGCATTTCGAAGGCACCGACAGCGGCGTCGCCGAGGAGAATATCCAGTCCCGCGCGCGCGGGATGACCTTGATGGCGATGTCGAATAAATTTGGCGCCATGGTGCTCTCCACCGGCAACAAGTCGGAGATGTCGGTCGGCTATGCGACGCTGTATGGCGACATGTGCGGCGGCTATTCGGTGCTGAAAGACGTCTATAAGACCGTGGTTTTTGATCTCTGCCGCTGGCGCAACGTCAACAAACCGGTCGGTGCGCTTGGCCCCGACGGCTCGGTGATG
>JAQBUJ010000215.1 GCA_027623845.1 Pseudomonadota bacterium | reverse complement strand
CCTAGCAATCTCGTGACCGCTCGGTCGACGCTCAAGGACAGGGCGCGCGACGATGCGGCTCGACCTTTTGATCTGGGTGTGGACCCGCCGATCAGGGCACGCCTTCTACGATTTGAAGGCGCGCGCGCCGGCATTGTTCTGACGGTTCATCATATCGCCGTCGACGGCCATTCAATGCCGATCTTGATGAAAGATCTGTCGACGCTTTATCGGGAAGCTTTGGCGGGTAATTCCGGCGCGAGTGAACTGCCGGCGCTGCCGTTTAGCTATGCTGATTGGACCGACTGGATCGTCGGGGTGCGGGCCGGGCAGGCGGAGGCCGTGCAATACGCGGCCCAGGCCCTTACAGGCGCGCCCGAATTGCTCGCCTTGCCGCTTGACCGACCTCGACCATCGCGGCGCGACCATCGCGGCGGTGTCGCCGAGTTCGCCGTGTCGGCGGAACTGGAAACGCGTATCGATGAACTATCACGCCGTCTTGGCACAACGCCCTTCGCCGTGCTGGCTTCTGCTTATGCGTTGCTCCTTGGCCGCCTGTCCGGAGACGAAGACGTGGTGCTCGGTGTCCCCGTCGCCGGGCGCAACCGGGAGGAAACGCAAGATCTGATCGGCTTTTTCGCCGACACCGCGGTGCTTCGCGTCCGCCTCGACGATGAGGCGGATGGAACCGTCCTGGTGGGGCGGGTCCACGGCGATTTGGCCCGCGTGTTGTCGGACCCGGTGCCTTTCGACGCCCTGGTCGAAGACATGGATCTGCGGCGTGATACCAGTCATGGGCCGGTGTTTCAGGCGATGATCGCGCAAAATGAAGAGGATACCGCACTCGATTATTTCGGCGACGCCAAGGCTGAGGCGTTGTTGGTGCACCCGGGGACCGCGAAATTCGACCTTCAGCTGCAAATTCTGCGCCATGGTGGCGCTCTGCGCTGTGCCCTCGAATACGCCAGCGACGTGTTTGATCATGCGACGGCTGTGTCGTTTTCGTCGCGTTATCTCCGTGTGCTGGATTGGCTGTCTCGCGGCGGTGTTGGCGGCGTTTCGTCGGTTCCGCTGATTGGTTTGGAGGAGCGTGATTGGTTGCTCCGGGGGGTTAACGAGACGGCGCGTGACTATGGCGCCGCGGAGCCGGTGCACCGCCGGATCGAGGCGATGGCGGCGTCCTGTCCTAGTGCGGCGGCGGTCCGTTTTGAGGGTGTTGAGGTCAGCTACGGTGATTTGAACGATCGGGCGAACGCGCTGGCGCGGCGCTTGCTTCGGGCTGGCGTTGGTCCGGAGTCCTGTGTTGGCGTGGCGCTTGAGCGCTCGGTTGAGCTTGTGGTCGCGCTTGTGGCGGTGCTGAAGGCCGGCGGGGGATATCTTCCGCTCGACCTGGAGCTTCCCTCGGATCGTTTGTCTTTCATGATCGAGGATGCGGGCGCTGCGGTGGTGGTGACGCGGGCCGGGCTTCTGGACCGGCTTCCGGCGCATGGCGGCCGGGTGGTGACGGTTGACGGCGTTGGCCGGCGGGCGCGTGGTGGTTCAGGTAATCTGGACGTCGCGGTGCGGCCGGAGAACCTCGCCTATGTGATCTACACCTCGGGGTCGACGGGTCGTCCGAAGGGGGTGATGAACGCGCATTCGGGATTGTGGAACCGGCTTCGTTGGATGCAGGAGACGTTTCCGATCGGCGCCGGTGACCGTGTTTTGCAAAAGACGCCGTTCACCTTCGACGTTTCGGTTTGGGAGTTTTTCTGGCCGTTGATGGAGGGGGCCTGCCTGGTGGTGTCGCGCCCCGGCGGCCACCGGGACCCGGACTATCTGGCTGGTTTGCTTGGTGACGAGGCGATCACGGTGGCGCATTTCGTGCCATCGATGCTGCAGGCGTTTCTGGGCCATGGCCCCTCGGCGTCGGCGCTGGGCTCGTGCGAGGCTCTTCGGTATGTGGTTTGCAGCGGCGAGGCTTTGGCGCCGTCGCTGGTGGGGCGGTTCCGGGATCACGCGCCGGCTGGTGCGGTCCTGCATAATCTGTACGGACCGACGGAGGCGGCGATCGACGTTTCGCATTGGCCTTGCGTCGGTGAACCGGCCGATCCCTTGCCGATTGGTTATGCGATCGCCAACACGTCGCTTTACGTTCTGGACGGGGCGTTGGAGCCGGTTCCGGTGGGCGTCGTTGGCGAGCTTTGGATCGGCGGCGTTCAAGTATCGCGGGGCTATCTGGGCCGCCCGGGTTTGACCTGTGAGAGCTTCCTGGCCGACCCGCATGGCGGGGTTGCCGGCGCCCGGATGTACCGGACGGGTGACCTTGCGCGGCGTCTTGCCGGCGGCGCTTTGACCTATCTCGGTCGTATCGACCATCAGGTTAAGCTGCGCGGCTTTCGGATTGAGCTTGGCGAGATCGAGTCGGTTCTGCTGCGCCATGGCTCGGTGGGCTCGGCGGCGGTTGTGCTTCGCGAGGATCGGGCGGGTGACCCGCGTATCGTGGCTTATGTGGTTGCCGATGGCGGCGTTGCGCCGGCTGATCTTGGCGATCATCTGCGGTCCATGCTTGCGGATCACATGGTGCCCTCGGATATCGTCGTGCTGGAGGCGCTTCCGGTTACGGCGAACGGCAAGCTTGACCGGGCGGCGCTTCCAGCGCCGTTGGGCGTGGGAGCCGGCGCCGGGGGATCAGGCGCTGGGGGTCAGGCGCGGGGGCCGGAGGAAGAGGTCGCCTGCGCAGTATTTGCGGGTGTTCTTGGACGCGAGGAGGTCGGGGCCGAGGACAATTTCTTCGCGCTGGGCGGGCATTCGCTGTTGGCCGTACAGGCCGTCGGAAGGCTCCGAACCGCCCTCGATGTCGAACTCCCGGCAAACGCCGTGTTGGCCGCGCCGACACCGCGCGAAATTGCGGCCCGTATCCGGGGGGCTAGACGGGTCAAGCGGTCAGCGCTTCCCCTGCCCGAATTTGACGCCCCCAGGATGGCGACCGCTGCGGAAACAAGGCTTTGGTTCCTGCAACGCCGGGATCCCGAGGACACGTCATATAACATGACCGGGGTGATCGACCTCGAGGACGGCGTCGACCTTGAGGCGCTGGGCCGAGCCTTGGCGGCGGTAAGAAGGCGACACCAGACCCTGCACTCGCGTTTTGAGTTGCGCGGCGACGCGGTCTGGGCAGTGCCTGATCCGGGCGCGATCTCGCCGTCGACGGTCGAGGGGCCGCTGTCGAAGGAAACGGCGGAGGCGGTTGCACGTGAAGAGGCGGCGACGCCTTTCGATCTCGCCATAGCGCCGCCCTCGCGTGCGCGTCTGCTGCGCCTGGTCGATGGTCGGGCTTGCATGGTTCTGAGTTTTCACCATGTCGGAGCCGATGCGCGATCCGTTTCCGTGTTTGGGCGCGACCTCGACGCCGCCTACGCCTCGGCGGTGGCGGATGCTTCCTTGCGGGTTGAAGATCTTAAGGCTCGACTGCCGGAACCGGTGGCGGATCCATTGCGCGGCGAAACGCTTGGAGCCGCCGGCATCGATTTCGACGCGGCGTTGGAACGCTGGCGTCTGAGGCTTGAGGGCGCCCCCGCCGGCCTCGATTTGCCGCGTGATGGATCTGTCAGAGATCGGGGCGTGATCGAAACCAAATTGCATGTCGACGCTGCGCTGCGTCGTCGGTTGAGCCGCCGCGCGGTCGCCGGGCAGGCGACGGTTTTCATGGTGTTGCATGCCGCGCTCGCCGCCTTGCTCTCCAGGTTAAGCGGCCAGGGCGATGTCGTCATCGGCACGCCAGTGGATCTGCGGGGGGATCCTGATCTCGCCGACACCATAGGCATGCTGCTGAACTCCGTACCGCTACGCCTGCAGATCGATGCAGAAACCCGTGGCGCTGACCTTGTGGCTCTTTCCCGCGAAACCGTGTTGACGGCGCTGGCCGATGCCGCGGTTCCATTGGAGCGGATCGTCGCCGTCGCCGATCCGGACCGCCAGAACACCAGGGCGCCGCTGTTCCAGGTGCTTTTGACCAACCATGCCCCGCATCTCTCCGGTCTTTCGCTCGGGGGATCGGTCAGGGACATGCGGGTGGCGCCCCAAACCGAAGCCAAGATGGACCTGGTTGTTCTCTGCGCCGACAATGGCGCGGAAATCGACCTCACCATCGAGAGCGCCGCTGGATTGTTCGACGAAGCTGGTGCGCGACGGTTCGCCGCGATGCTCGCTTGCAGCCTCGCCGCTATCGTCGACCGTCCCGACATGCCCGTTCGGACGATCCCGTTGCTTGACGAGGAAGCGGCCGCCGCCGAGACCCGAGGCGCCGATGTCGTGGACACACGCCCGGCGCCCGACGGCACGGTGCCGGATCTGTTTCGCCTGGCGGCGCGCGCGTATCCCTCGGAGATCGCGATCGAGGATGTCGACGGGCGGGCGCTTGACTACCGAGCGCTGGATGAGCTCACTGACCGGATCGCCGGGGCGCTCGTCGCCCAAAATGTTCGGCGTGGTGATCGCGTCGGGTTGCGCATGGGTCGCGGCCTTGATCAGATCGCCGCTATGCTGGGGGTTTTGAAGGCCGGCGCCGCCTATGTTCCGCTTGACCCTGAACAGCCGGAACCTCGGCTTGAAGGAATGGCCGAGGATGCCGGCATCCGGGTGGTGGTGACCGACCTCGCCAACCAGGCGGCGATGCCTGGTGGGGTTTCCTTCAGCTTGTTGGCGCGGAGTGAGGCGAAGGCGCCCAGGGCTCAGATCACCGGCGCGGATACCGCGTATGTCATGTTTACTTCGGGATCGACAGGCCGGCCCAAGGGTATCGCCATTCCGCATCGCGCGGTCCTCAGGCTCGCGATTGATCCGGGCTTTGCTGATTTCCAGCCGGGCAAGCGCGTCGCCCAGGTGGCGACCACGGCGTTTGACGCGGCGACCTATGAGATCTGGTGCGCGCTCTTGAACGGCGCGACGACCGTCGTCATTGATCGTGCCGCCACCTATGAGCCAGAGGCCCTCGCGGCGGCGTTCAGCGCGGCGCGTGTTCGTTCCACATTCCTTACCGCTTCGGTGTTTAACCGAACGGCGCGGGCCGAAACCGATGCATTTTCCGGATTCGAGGAAGTGATGTTCGGCGGTGAGGCGGCCGATGCCGGCGCGGTTCGCGCGGCGCTGGCGCGGTGGCCGGAGGTACGTTTCATAAACGGCTATGGACCGACCGAGACCACGACCTTCGCCGCCTGCCACGCGGTTGACGCGGTGGCGCTGGAGGATCTGACGGTCCCGATTGGTCGGCCGATCCGCGCCACGTCGCTCTATGTTTTGGATGAGTTCCTGGTTCCGGTTCCGCGCGGCGTGTCGGGCGAGTTGTTCATTGGCGGGGCCGGGCTCGCCGACGGCTATGTCGCAGATCCAATCCGGACCGCCTCAAGCTTCGTCGCCGACCCGTTCTGCGGCATTGCCGGCGCGCGCATGTACCGAACCGGCGATCTGGTCCGTCGCAACTCCAGTGGCGCCGTTGTCTATCTCGGGCGGATCGATCGTCAGATTAAACTGCGGGGATTCCGCATCGAGCCGGGCGAGATCGAGGTCAAGCTAAGCGGGTTGCTCGGCGACAACTCCGACGTGGTGGTGGATGCCCGAGAGACCGAGGATGACCGCGCGCTGTTCGCCTGGGTGATCGGTCGCCGGGTGGACGCCACGGAAGAGCGGCGACTGCGCGCCGGGCTGTCGGCGCAGCTTCCGGGCTGGATGCTGCCACGTCGGATCGTCGGCATTGATGCGCCGCCGCTCACTCCAAATGGCAAACTCGATCGGGGGGCGCTCAAGGTTCCTGGCGTCTTGAGCGGTGCGGTGATTGCTGAGCCGTCAGGTTCGGATTTGCCGGACAGCGAGACAGAGCGATTGCTGGCGGAACTTTGGTCTGATCTGCTGGACGGGGCCGCAATTCGGCGTTCGGACTCCTTTTTCTCGGCGGGCGGGCATTCGCTGCTAGGCGTACGGCTTGTCATGCGGGTGCAAAAGGCTTTCGGCGTCGACTTGCCCCTTCGCGCGGTGTTCGAAACGCCTGTTCTTTCCAGTATGGCGGCGGTCATCGAGGCTCTTCAGGGGACTGGAGCGCCAGCGTCCGCAGAGGCGTTATCGGCGAAGCTACGGCTAGACGACTCGCGGCCCGTCTCCGCGAACCAAGCGCGCCTGGCCTTGATGGACCGGATCGACGGTTCCGGCGTCGCCTATACCATCCCGGTTGCCATCCTGGTTGACGGGCCAATTGATCCGGACGCGCTCAAGACGGCTCTACAAGCGCTCGTGCTGCGTC
>JAQBUJ010000214.1 GCA_027623845.1 Pseudomonadota bacterium | reverse complement strand
GGTCAAGGTCAAGGAGCCGCAGGCCGAAGAAATCGCCCGGCTGCGCGCCGGCCAGATCCTGTTCACCTATCTGCACCTCGCGCCGGACCTGCCGCAGACCCAGGGCCTGATCGACAGTGGTTGCACCGCCATCGCCTATGAAACGGTGACCGATGCACGCGGCGGCCTGCCGCTGCTGGCGCCGATGAGCGAGGTGGCCGGGCGGATGTCGATCCAGGCCGGCGCCCATTGTCTGGAAAAAGCCCAAGGCGGGTGCGGCGTGCTGCTGGGCGGCGTCCCGGGCGTGGCGGCCGGCAAGGTGACGATCCTCGGCGGCGGCGTGGTCGGCACCAATGCCGCACGCATGGCCATGGGCCTGGAAGCCAAGGTGACCGTGCTCGACCGCTCGCTCAAGCGGCTGAACGAGTTGGACATGCAATTCGGTCCCTGGCTGAACACCATCTATTCCACCATCGATGCGGTCGAAGAATATGTGCTCGATGCCGACCTGGTGATCGGCGCCGTGCTAATTCCTGGCGCTGCGGCCCCCAAGCTGGTCACCCGCGATCTGGTCTCCAGGATGGGCCGGGGCTCAGTCTTGGTTGACGTGGCGATCGATCAGGGCGGGTGTTTCGAAACCTCCCGCGCCACCACCCATGCCGAGCCGACCTACCTCGTTGACGACGTAGTGCATTACTGTGTCGCCAACATGCCCGGCGGCCTGGCCCGCACCAGCACCTTCGCCCTCAACAACGCCACCCTGCCCTTCATCCTGGGGATCGCCGACAAGGGCTGGCGGGTCGCTCTGGGCGAGGATCGGCATCTGCTGGAAGGGCTCAACGTGCACGCCGGCAAAGTGACCTATAAGGCGGTCGCCGACGCCCACGCCATGGCCTTCACCCCACCCGAGGAGGCATTGGCCGTTTAACCACAGGTTTGGGATGCGGCAATTTCAATCCGCTGGTTCCAGTCATCCCGGCGAAGGCAAAGGCCGGCCCGCTAAAATCAACCGCATCCCTGGACGTGATCCAGGGTCCATGCCTGAGCCGGTTCGGCGTGACGGGTATCAGCGAATTTTCAACGCATTTCATCCGTCGCCCTGGCGCACGGCAGGGCCGAAGCCTGAGGCCGCACGCCATGACGACGGGTGAGATTTTCCCGAATGAAGGCCTGAAACCATACCGCCATCGCCGGCTCAGTCGACGGAGCAGCAGTGATTCAGCCCGCCGATGCGGGCCTCGACGCCGGAGGAATGGGTCCCGGCCTTCGCCGGGATGACGGAATAACGGAATAACGGGGCGGGATGACGGTGATTGGAATGAAGCTCAAAGACGTCGCCTCAGCTGGTCACCAACCCGCCGTCGACGTTGTAGGCTTGGCCGGTGATGTTGCGGGCGCCGGGGGAGGCGAGGAACACCACCATCGCGGCGATATCCTCCGGCTCATTGGCCCGGCGCAGCGGAATGTCTTTGGTGAATTCCTCGATCATCTGGTCCTCGGAAACACCGGATGCCTTGGCGCGTGTGGCGACCAGGCTGTTGACTATTTCCGTTCGGGTGACCCCCGGGCAAACCGAGTTTACCGTGATGTCATGCTGGGCAAGCTGCTGCGAGGCGGTCTTGGTCAAGCTGATCACCGCGCCCTTGCTGGCCGCATAAGCGGCGTTCGAGGTGCCGGCGAAACCGCGCCCGGCGATCGAGGCGATGTTGATGATCCGCCCGCCGCCGCCCTGGGTGATCATCTGCCGAGCTGCGCCTTGCAGACAGAAGAACACACCCTTGGCGTTGACCCGGTGCATCCAATCCCAATCCTGCTCGGTCAGGTCCATGATATAGGCGGCCCGGGTGACCCCGGCATTGTTGACGATCACGTCGAGCCCGCCGAACTCGGTAACCACGGCTGCGATCATCTTATCGATCTCCGCCACATCGCCGACATCGGCCTTCAGCGCCATCGCCTCGACCCCGTGCTGACGCGCCGTCGCGGCGACGGTCTCGACCGCCTCAAGATTGATATCGGCGCAGGCGACATTTCGGCCGGCCTCCGCCATGGCGATCGCCGTGGCCCGCCCGATGCCGCTACCGGCCCCGGTGACCAGAACCGTTTCTCTCTCGTTCGCCATGATGCTCTCCCGTCGGTCTTTTGATAGTCCTGTTTGCCGGCCTGTTCATTCAGTCTCCGGCTCACTCGTCCAGCTTACTCGGCCAGCTTACTCGTCCGGCTTGCCGCCCGGCCAGACCGGGTCGCCGGCCAGATCCGGCCAGCCGATCGGCGCCTCGGTCGCCTTGCGGTTTTCCTCGATCGACACCGATGCGTCCCAGCGTCCGGCGATATAACGGTTGCCGGTGATCCCGTCGCCTTCGGGCGAGCACAGCCACAGGGCCGGATGGGTCATCGAGGCTGGCTGCACCAGATCGGCGCGGTCGAAGCCGGCGCCGTCCGGCACCATCGGCGTATCGGCCGGACCGCCGGGCACCACCACATTGACGGTGATCCCCTCTTCCTCGAACTCGGCGGCGTGGCCGGCGCTCATCGCCTCAAAGCCGGATTTCGACGGCCCATAGGGGTGGAACTTGCCGCGCATCATGGTGAAAAAACTGGTGGTCACATTGATCACCCGCGCCCGGCCGGCCTTGCGCAGATGCCCGATCGACGCTTTGGTCATGTTCCAGGGGCCGGTCAGGTTGACGCCGACCATGTTGTTCCAGATATCTGGGGTAACCTCGTCAATGCCGATCAGCTCAATATGGTGGCTCGGCCGCACCGAGCCCATGCCAAGCCCGGCATTGTTGATCAGCACATGCACCCCGCCAAAGCGCGCGGCCACCCGGTCAACCGCCGCCTGGCAACTGGCGAAATCGGCGATGTCTACCTGCTCGGTGATCAGTCGGTCCTCGTTGACCCCGCGATGCTCCTCGGTCAGCGCCGCCAGCCCTTCCTTGGTCACGTCAAAGGCCGCGACCTTGGCGCCGGCGGCAAGAAACGCCTGGGTGAAAGCGCGACCGAACCCACCAGCGCCGCCGGTGACGATCACGACTTTTCCTGTCATATCGACCATCTTCACACCTCCCGTCCCGATCCTGTTGTCCCGAACTACCCGATCCTGTCCTGTTGTCCCGAACTATAAGCCCGGCGGAATGGCGGTGCGCGGGCCTTGGCCACACGAGGGCGCACCATCAAGGTTGAGATCGCGGCCCTCGGGGCCGTTCACCTCGGTGATGAGGGCCTGCTAGGCTTAGCCGGCCTACTAAGTTGGCAATTGGCAAACAGAGGATACGGACCATGGCGCGAAAATCCTGCTTGGTGACCGGGGTCGGCTGGGGCACCGGAAGCGCCATCGTGCGGCGTTTCGCAGCCGAGGGCTATGAGGTGGCGATGCTGGCCCGGCGCGCCGATCGATTGGCCAGCCTGGCCGGCGAGATCGAACACGCCCATGCCTATCCCTGCGACGTGACCGATACCGACGCGCTGAGCCGGACCGTGGCCAAAGTGACCGCCGATCTCGGCGCGCCCTCGGTGGTGGTTCATAACGCGGTCGGCGGTTCCTGGGGCAATTTCCTGGAGGTCGACCCGGCGGATCTGGAAAACAATTTCAAGGTCAACACCATGGCGCTGCTGCATCTGGCCCGGCTTACCGCACCGGCGATGATCGAGGCCGGGCACGGGGCGCTGATCTGTACCGGCAACACCGCGGCGCATCGGGGACGGGGTGGTTACGCCGGCTTTGCACCGTCCAAGGCGGCGCAGCGGATCCTGGCCGAATCGATCGCCCGCGACGCCGGGCCCAAGGGCGTGCATGTCGCCTATGTGACCATCGACGCGGTGATCGATCTGCGCTGGACCCGCAAGCGCAACCCGGACAAACCGGATGATTATTTCATCAAGCCCGAGGAAATCGCCGGCGAGGTTTTCCATATCGCCCATCAGCCGAAAGGCGCCTGGAGCTTCAATGTCGAGATCCGCCCGCATGGCGAGGTCTGGTAGGCGATCGAGAGGATAACCGTGATGCTAACCAAGCAACAAACCAGCCAAGCCGCCGCGCTGATCTGGCAATCCTGGCGCGACGGTGCGGTGATCGCTGACCTGCCCGACGCTCTGCGCCCCGCCGACCGTACCGAGGGTTATGCGATCCAAGCCCATTACCAGACCTTGAGCGGCCAGCCGATCTTCGGTTGGAAGATCGCCGCCACCAGCGAAGCCGGTCAACAGCATATCGGTGTCGATGGCCCGATCGCCGGACGGCTGCTGGCCGAGCATGTGTTCCAGGACGGCGCCACGTTGGCGTTCGGCCACAACCGTATGGCCGTCGCCGAGGCGGAATTCGCCTTCCGCATGGCCACGGACCTGCCGCCGCGCGCCGTTGAATACAGTGTCGAGGAAGTCCTGGCGGCGGTCGGCTCGTTACATCCGGCGATCGAAATTCCGGACTCCCGCTTCCAGGCGTTTGAGCGCGCCGGCGCCGCGCAACTGATCGCCGACAACGCCTGCACCCATGATTTCGTCCTCGGGCCGGCGATGCCCGCGCTTTGGCGTGATCGAGACCTGACGCGCCACGCGGTGACCGCCACCGTCGAGGGCAAGGTCATCCATGAGGGCATCGGCGCCAATGTCCTTGGCGACCCGCGTATCGCGCTGGCCTGGATGGCCAATGAACTATCACGCTATGGCATGACCCTGGGCGCCGGGCATGTGGTCACCACCGGAACCTGCGCGGTGCCGCTACCGGTCGGGCCGGGGGATCGGGTGATGGCGGATTACGGCGATTTGGGGCGGGTAAGCATGCGTTTCGCCTAGCGGTCTGATCGAGCCTCAGCACGGGCCAGAATTTCGGCGCCCAGAATTTCGGCGCGGGGCAGCACGTTTGGCGGGTCGAGCATCTGTTGCACCCGGACCGCCAGGCGATGCAGTTCAGGGTCCTCGGCGATGCCCTGGCGCAAGGCCTTGCCAAAACGCTGATGCTCGGCCAGATCCGCCGGTCGTTCTCCGGTGGTTTGCGGATAGGCGAAATCAGCGTAAGCCCCGGCCCGCCAAGCGGCGACGCTAAGCGCCGTCGCTGCCGGGATGTAGTCCCGCGCCAGGCCGGCCCAATCAAGCGCCCCGTCGCCATCGTCTTCCATGTGCAGCGCCAATTTCTCGCCCAAGGCCTCAGCATGCAGCGCCGCGATGGTCATGCCCTGGGCCAAAAGCGGGTTGAAAGTGCCGATCACATCGCCCAAGGGCAGCAGCCCGAGGGGATAGCCGCGCATCTGGTCGAACCGGGTCACCCGGGTTTCTGGAATGTGGAAACGCTTGGCGGCGACCGCCTGCTTGGCATGGCGCACCCGCTCGAATATTTCCGGCGCCTCCAGGCTCTCGGTGAAGGCGATGCACTCCTCCAGCGCCGTCGGCGGTCGGTCGCCAAAGCGGCTGACCAGGCTAAGCAGACAGCGGTCCCCCTCGATCGGAAACAAGGTCGCGCCGCGCGTATGCTCCGGCGCCGTGGCCCGGAGCACCCGCACCCAGGCCTGCCCGCGCCACTGCTCCGGCGGATGCAACAGAAGGGTCGAATAGGACAGGTCGATCCCGGTGACCGAAACCGGGGCCTGGCCCAAGCCACGCTCAGCCAGGCGTTCCGGCACCGGGCTGGCGCGGCCCATCGCGTCGATCACCAGATCCGCCGACGCCTGCTGCAAGCCGCCCGCCCCGAACGCCGCCTCGAACGCCGCCCCGGCGACCCGGCCGTCCTGGTCGAAAACCAGATTCCGGAACCGACACCCCTGGCGCAGCGTAACATTGGCGCGCTCCAGCAGACCGGCGCGGATCACCTGCTCCAGCAAGGCCCGGGTCTGGGTCGAAAGGGTAAAGCCAATGTCATTGGCCGGATGCCACCCGCCGCCTTCGTGGACGATCATCTCCAGGCCGACCCGCACGGTGGTGCCGCCGGCCGCCTCAAGGCGCTGCCGGAAGCCGGGCAGGATCGCCTCGATCGCGTTCTCGCCGCGCTTCATCACCGCGTGAACCTGAGGGCCTTGCGGTACGCCAAGACGCGGCCTAGGCGTCGCGGGGAGCTGGTCCCGTTCAAGGATCAGAACATGGCCGAAATGCCTGGCCAGCACGCCAGCGGCGAGCAATCCCCCAATTCCGGCGCCCAGGACGATCGCGGTTTTCATGATCCAACCAATTACGCCGCGTCGTTGATGACGAACTCCATCCCGGCCTTGGAGCCGACCCAGAGGCCCGGCTTCGCCCGGCGCAGGCTGATCAGCAATTCACCGACCTCGACATCGACCCATTCGCCCC
>JAQBUJ010000213.1 GCA_027623845.1 Pseudomonadota bacterium | reverse complement strand
CCCGGGATTGGGCACATGGGTTCTGATCAATGGAAGGTGGTATAAGATTACCTTCAACATTACGTATGACGCGCTGAAGAACCTTGGCCTGCCGGCGCAATCGCAACTGTTGTCGGGAGAGGCGTCGGTCGGCGAAGTGTCCTACGATATTTCCAAGGGCCGCTTGGAATTCAACGGCCAATCACTCAGCGATCCGGAAATCGCCGCGCTTGGCGCCGCCTGCCGGAGCATCGCCGAATAAAAGGCCGGGGAGTAACCCCGGCCTTTTGTCGGTCGTCGCGATTTTTCGATCTTCAGCCGCCAGTAAACGCCTGCAGTCCGGTTTGCGCCCGCCCGAGAATCAACGCGTGGACGTCATGGGTTCCTTCATATGTATTCACCGCCTCAAGGTTCAAGAGGTGGCGGATGACGCCGTACTCATCGGACACGCCGTTACCGCCGTGCATATCCCGAGACATCCGGGCGATGTCCAGCGCCTTGCCGCAGGAGTTTCGCTTGGCCAGCGAAATCGCCTCCGGCGCGGCGGTGCCTTCGTCCAGCATCTGGCCCAGTCTCAGACAGGTTTGCAGGCCGATGGTGATCTCGGTCTGCATATCCGCGAGCTTCTTCTGGATCAATTGGTTCGCCGCCAGGGGGCGGCCAAACTGCTTGCGCTCGAGGGTATAGTTGCGGGCCTGATGCCAACAGAACTCGGCGGCACCCAGCGCGCCCCAGGAAATGCCAAAACGGGCCTTATTGAGACATCCAAAGGGGCCACCCAGGCCCTTTACGTTAGGCAGCAGGTTTTCTTCCGGCACCATGACCTCGTCCATGACGATCTCGCCGGTGACCGAGGCGCGCAGCGAAAATTTTCCCTCGATCTTCGGCGCCGACAGCCCCTTCATGCCTTTTTCCAGGATGAAACCCCGGATTACCCCGTCATCGGTCTTGGCCCAGACCACGAATACGTCGGCAATGGGGGAGTTGGTGATCCACATCTTGGCGCCGGAAACCAGATAGCTGCCATCGACCGAACGCGCCCTAGTCACCATTCCGCCCGGGTCCGAGCCATGGTCCGGTTCGGTCAACCCGAAACAGCCGACCCATTCGCCAGTGGCCAGCTTGGGCAGATATTTTTGCCGCTGATCCTCGCTGCCATAGGCGTGAATAGGGTGCATCACCAGACTTGATTGTACGCTCATCGCCGAGCGATAGCCGCTATCGACACGTTCAACCTCACGGGCGACCAACCCATAGCAAACGTGGTTCACGCCGGCGCAACCATAACCATCGATGGTCGAACCGAGAAAGCCAAGTTCACCCATTTCGGTCATAATTTCCCGGTCGAAATGCTCGTTCCGGAAGGCGTTTTGCACCCGGGGCAGCAGCCGGTCCTGGCAATAGTCCCGAGCGGCATCCCTGACCATGCGTTCTTCTTCGCTGAGCTGCTGGTCTAATAGGAGGGGGTCATCCCACTGAAATACCGGCTTGGAAGATTTTGCTTTGGCGGCGGGAGTGGCTGTTGCGGCGGCGGGTGTGGGGTTCATCCCAATCTCCAAATTATGAATAATGTTGACCGTTGCCAGCTATATACGCCGCTCCGGCGCCCGCGGCCATAATTTCGGCGCCGATGATCGTGCATGGCGTTTGTCGTTGGCGGCGAACACGGTATGGTTACCGGAGCCTGGAAGAGGAAGCGCATGTCGAAGTTGAACGAAAACGGAGTGATCGTCGAGTTCGTTAAAGTCGGTAGCTATGTGAAGGTGAGCGCCGTGGACCCGGTCTCGATGATCGAAGTATCGATCGTCGGCAACCCCATGAGCGGAGAAGCGATGCTAACCCGTACGGCGATCCGAAAACTGAAATACGTGATGGAAAAACGCGGCAAATAACCGGGACGATCATGGGCGTCGAGGGCGGCGTGTTTTCGGCGTTTGGGACCGTATAAAGGCGGCTCGCGTAACCCTTCAAGCACGCTCCCTGTAGCGCGATGCAATTGCCGGCTCGGCAAAAATAGAGATCAACTAGCCTTGGTGCGTCGTCCGCCACGCTTGACCGTGCTCCGGCCAAGGCCAATCTTCTTGGCGAATTCCGATCGTTGGGCGGCATAGTTCGGTGCAACCATCGGGTAGTTCGAGGCCAATCCCCATTTTGCGCGGTAGTCATCTGGGGTCATATTGTATGTAGTACGCAGGTGTCGTTTGAGCATCTTCAGGCGCTTGCCGTCTTCCAAGCAGACAATATAGTCGGCTTGCACCGATTTTTTGATTGGAACAGCTGGCTTAAGAGGCTCCTTGGCCGGTTCATTCTGACTATTCTCGAGTTTTACAAGTGACGCATGGACCATAGAAATTAGTTCAGGAATTTGTTGGACGGTTACAGAATTATTCTGCAGATAAGCAATCGCTACCTCGACGGTCAGTCGAAGTAGTTCTGAAGAATTCTTATTTTCAACTGTGTTCTCTTCTGACATTATCCGGTTCCAAGCTTGCGCGTGTGATTTTCACCATTTGATTACAGAAATGCGGTTGAAAGTCAATTAACAAGTTTGCGCGACGATTAATCGTATGAAAACTGGACAGTGACCATGGAAGTATTATTTTAAGCAGAATTTTTCTATTAAAGTCAACTGTTCAAGGGCAGAGAACACCACATCTTCGGCGACGTTATTGCACAGAGACATTGAGCGTGCGCGGTGGGGGCGATTGCACAATTTGTGGCGTTCTCCCTAAAAATTGCCGTATATAGTGTGTATCGACGCGTGGACCCTGGCGTCCCAATTTGACTCAAGCTTGAACGGGTGGGCTCATGGACAAGAAGACCGTCGCGATAGGTGTCGACCATGGCGGCCTCCTGCTGAAGTCTGCGCTGATCGAGCAGCTTGGTGAATTGGGGTGCTCGGTGTGTGATTTAGGCGCATTCGGGCCGGAATCCGTCGACTATCCGGATTACGCCTATAAGGTGGCCGAGGCGCTGCGGGTTGGTGCGGCGGATATCGGGTTGGTGGTCTGTGGAACCGGCATCGGCATGAGTATCGCGATGAACCGATATCCTTGGATCCGTGCCGGCCTGGCCCATGATGTGACCTCGGCGCGGCTGTCCCGGGAACACAACGACGCCAACGTTCTGGCGCTGGGAGCCCGGATGATCGGCGCCGAGCTGGCGAAGGAATGCCTGACTGTTTTCTTGCAAACCGAGTTCGGGGAAGGTAGGCACGCGCGGCGAGTGCGTAAACTCACCGAGCCGCCTAATCTTGGCGACGCCAGCAATCCCGCTTGAACGAAATCTGATCATACGGACGCAATGATGACGACGGCAGCAGTAACGACGCACGGTACAAGCCAACAAGATGGCGCGGAACATTCCGGTGACTTTTTTGGAATGTCGGTCAGGCAAAGCGATCCGGAGCTGTTTGGATCGATCAGCCAGGAACTAGCCCGCCAGCAGGATCAGATAGAACTGATCGCGTCAGAAAATATCGTCTCGCGTGCGGTGCTTGAAGCGCAAGGTTCGGTGCTGACCAATAAGTACGCCGAGGGCTATTCCGGGCGCCGCTATTACGGTGGTTGTGAGTTCGTCGACATCGCCGAAACCCTGGCGATCGAGAGGGCCAAGACATTGTTCGGCTGCGGCTTCGCGAATGTGCAACCGCATTCCGGCGCGCAAGCCAATCAGACGGTATTCCTGGCGCTGTTGCGACCTGGGGACACGATTCTTGGCCTGTCATTGGCGGCCGGCGGACATTTGACTCATGGTGCGCCGCCGAACCAATCGGGTAAATGGTTCAACGCGATTCAGTACGGGGTCCGCCGCGAGGATCACCTTATTGATTTTGAAGAGGTAGCCCGGCTGGCCGAGGAGCACCGCCCGAAACTGATCATTGCTGGTGGTTCGGCTTATCCCAGGACGCTGGACTTCAAGCGCTTTCGCGAAATTGCGGACGCGGTCGGCGCGTATCTGATGGTTGATATGGCGCATTTCGCCGGCTTAGTGGCCGGTGGCGCGCATCCCAGCCCGCTGCCCCATGCCCATGTGGTTACCACGACGACCCACAAGACCTTGCGCGGCCCCCGCGGCGGTATGGTTCTGACAAATGACGGGGACATTGCCAAGAAAATCAACTCGGCGGTTTTTCCCGGATTGCAGGGCGGGCCGTTGATGCATGTGATCGCCGCCAAGGCGGTGGCGTTTGGTGAAGCCTTGCGCCCGTCGTTCCGGACCTATGCGCAAAATGTCGTTGCTAACGCTGAAACTTTGGCGGCGCGGCTGATCGAGCGGGGGGCCGATATCGTCTCTGGCGGCACCGACACCCATCTGATGTTGGTCGATTTACGCCCGAAGAATTTGACCGGCAAAGATGCCGAGGCGGCGCTTGAGCGTGCCGGGATTACTTGCAATAAAAATGGGGTGCCGTTTGACCCGCAAAAGCCGACGATCACCTCAGGGGTGCGTCTCGGTACGCCGGCGGGAACCACCCGCGGGTTCGGCGCCAAGGAATTTGCTCAAATCGGCGACCTGATTGGCGACGTTCTTGACGGCATGGCCGGCGGGTCGGAGGCTGATCCGAAGATTGAGGCGACGGTGCTGCAGTCGGTTCGGGACTTGTGTACGCGCTTTCCAATCTATGGAACCAGTGCGTAACCGGGCTCGTCGTTGACGCGCCGGAAAAACAAAGAGGGGGGAAGGCATGCGTTGCCCATTCTGTGGACATAACGACACGCAGGTGAAGGATTCGCGACCGACCGAGGACAACGCGGCGATCCGTCGCCGGCGTTTCTGCCCGTCCTGTGGGGCCAGGTTCACCACCTTCGAGCGGGTGCAGCTGCGCGAGCTGACGATCTTGAAGAAAAACGGCAAGCGGGCGCCCTTCGATCGCGACAAGTTGGAACGGTCGGTGCAAATCTCTTTGCGCAAGCGGCCGGTTGATCAGGACCGGGTTGAGCGCATGGTGAGCGGCATCCAGCGACGGCTTGAAAGCATGGGCGAGGCGGAGATCCCTTCTAGCGTGATTGGTGAGATGGTCATGGACTCGCTGGCCAATCTTGATCCGGTCGCCTATGTCCGGTTCGCTTCGGTCTATCGCAATTTCCGTGAAGCCAAGGACTTCGAAGAGTTTGTCGAGGATCTCGGTCGCTTCGAGGAAGATTAGCGGTCGGTTGATCCGCCGATGCGCGCGCCAGATACAAGCACTCAAGACAAGAGTTCCCCCGACGCTGTCGCCGTGGACCAGCGCTGGATGCGGCTGGCGCTCCGGCTGGCCAATCGCGGCCAGGGACAGGTGGCGCCGAACCCGTCGGTCGGCTGTGTTTTAGTCCGCGACGATCGGGTTGTCGGACGGGGGTGGACCCAACCGGGCGGGAGGCCGCACGCTGAAGCCGAGGCGCTGGCTCAGGCCGGCTCCGAGGCGGCTGGGGCGACGGCCTATGTCACGCTTGAGCCTTGTTCCCATCACGGCAAGACCCCGCCTTGCGCCGACGCCCTGATCGCCGCCGGCGTGGTCAGGGTGGTTGCGGCGATGCAAGACCCGGACGTCCGCGTTGACGGTCAGGGGCTTGAGCGCCTCCGGGCGGCCGGCCTTGCGGTTACCGTCGGGGTGTGCGGAGAGCTGGCTGACGCAGCCCTGGAGGGGTTCATCCGGCGGGTCCGCGACGGCCGTCCGCTGGTGACCCTGAAGCTGGCGACGAGCATCGATTCGCGGATTGCCACCAGCGACGGGGAAAGCCAATGGATCACCGGTGAGCCGGCCCGGCGTTGGGTGCATCTGATGCGGGCGCGGCATGACGCGATTCTTACCGGGATCGGCACGGTTTTGGCCGATGATCCGTCATTGACCTGTCGGTTGCCCGGGCTGGACCAGCGATCGCCGGTCCGGGTGGTGCTGGATTCCAGGTTGGTGACGCCGCTAACCAGTGCTCTGGCGCGCTCGGCGCGCGATATCAAAACGATGATCATTACCACTACCGCAGCCTCGGACGCCTCGGCCACGGCTCTGAACGCGGCGGGGATTGAGGTCGCCCGGGTTGCCGAGACGAGGGATGGCCGGGTGGCGTTGGAGGCGGCGCTGCGAGCGCTTGGAGAGCGCGGAATCACCAGCGTTTTGGTCGAATCCGGTGGTTTGCTGGCGGCTTCTTTTCTGTCGGCGGGATTGGTGGATCGACTGGTTTGGTTTCGGGCGCCGCTGCTGATTGGCGGCGACGGCAGGGCGGCGGTGGAGTCGTTGGAAGTCGCCGCGTTGGCGGCTGCACCAAGGTTCGAACGCATCGATGTCCGTGCGGTCGGCGAA